>JAUWTR010000216.1 GCA_030614645.1 Candidatus Aminicenantota bacterium | reverse complement strand
TTCTCTCCATCATCAACTTTTTTAACTCGAACTGCTGTGTATTCATATCGTTTTTGGATTGGATCATATCTTCTTCCATCTTAAGAGTAAGGGATTTTATCTTTTCTAGCTGTTCGTCTGTTATTTTAAGCTCATCCTGTCTGGCATAGAGGATGGCGAGCAATCTTCCCTGCCTCTGGCCCATAATACCTCTCTGGCCTATAGTGCCCCTTTGCATCATAACGCCTCTCTGCCCCATCATGCCTCTTTGTCTTATTGTTCCCCTTGGCTGCATAGTGCCCCTCTGCCAAATAAATTCTCGCTGTTGTGACCTATCCTCACGGGATTGGGCAAAGCTCCCGGATGCAAATAAAAGTATACCTGAGACCATAAGGAATACTGTTGTGATTTTTTTCATTTTTATCTCCTTTTGAAAAAATATATTTTCTGATTTCACACCTATTAGACAAGGCCAGCTATTATTTTAGTCCCTTTCCCCTTTTCTTTGATTTTTTCCGCCACTTATGATAATTATTCTATATCTATCTTGGATTATTCATAAAAAATGTCCAAAAGTAAAATGGCGGTCATATATTATTAAGGAGGGAGTTCTATGAATAAAAAACATCATTTGTTTCAATTATTTTCTATTTTTTGTATTGGAATTTTATTTTGCCTTTTTACCGGAGCAAAAAGTGTAGAGAAAAAGACAACCGCTTCAGCTTCCACGCCGGTTCTTAATGGGCTCGACTTAAGAAATATCGGCCCTGCCAAGATGGGGGGCCGAATCGATGATTTCGCTGTTGTAGAAAGTGACCCACACACCATCTATGTCGGGACTGCTTCCGGCGGTGTTTGGAAGACCACCAATAATGGCGTGTCCTGGGAGCCTATCTTTGATGACCAGGTAACAAGTACCATAGGAGATGTGACTGTAGCTCCCTCTAATCCTGATATTGTATGGGTAGGGACAGGGGAGGCAAACAACCGCCAGAGTTCTTCCTGGGGTAATGGTGTGTATAAATCCCCAGACGGAGGCAAGACTTGGAAAAACATGGGGCTTATAGCTACCCATCATATCGGCCGGATCGTTATTCACCCTTTGAATCCCGATATTGTATATGTTGCTGCTGTGGGCCATCTTTGGGGACCCAATAAAGAAAGAGGCCTGTATAAGACAGAAGACGGGGGCAAGACCTGGGTCAATACCAAGTTTATAAATGAAGACACCGGATTTATTGATGTGGCTTTAGATCCGGGAAGCCCTGATACCTTATATGCCGCCGCTTACCAGCGCCGCCGCCGCGGCTGGGGTTTCAGCGGAGGAGGCCCGCACAGCGGGCTTTACAAGACCACAGACGGTGGAGAAAACTGGGCAAAGCTTTACAATGGGCTCCCAAGCGGGGACACCGGCCGCATAGGTATTGATATATACCGCAAAGACTCGAGTATCGTTTATGTGACTTATGAGAACAAAAAAGGAGGAGTGTTCCGCTCAGAGGACAAGGGATTCACCTGGAAGAAGATGTCCCCCACAAATCCCAGGCCAATGTACTACAGCAAGATCCGCATAGACCCCAACAATGACCAGAGGATCTGGGTTTTAGGCGCTAGCATGTATTTCTCAGATGATGGCGGCAAAAAATTCAGTACCGACCTGGTAAGAAGCCCACATGGTGACTATCAGGCTATGTGGATAAATCCCCAGGATTCTGACCATATCATACTCGGCTCTGACGGAGGCATTTATTTCTCCTATGACAGGGGACAAAACTGGGATTTTGTCAATACCATTCCTCTGGCACAGTTCTATGAGATAGGTTACGACATGCAGGACCCCTATTGGGTGTATGGAGGCCTGCAGGACAATGGAAGCTGGGGAGGGCCCAGTGCCACCCTGAACCGGCTGGGCGTGACCAATGATTCCTGGATAAAGATCGGGGGAGGAGACGGTTTTTATACTCAGGTCGATCCCACGGATCCAACTAAAATATACGCTGAATCTCAGACCGGAAATCTTTTCCGTATCGACAGAGTGACCGGGGAAAGGGTTTCCTTAAGCCCCAGGCCAAAAGATGACAAAGAAGAGTATAGGTTCAACTGGAACTGCCCCATTCTAATCTCCCCTCATGATCCCAACACTGTTTTTTACGGCGGAAACAAGCTATTTATCTCCATGGACAGAGGAGCAAACTGGGAGTCTACCCAAGACCTTACCTCTAAGATCGACAGGGAAGAAATGCCTTTGATGGGGAAAAAAACTGACAAAAGTACTCTTTCCCGCCATGACGGGATCGCCTATTTTGGAGACATTACTACTGTTACCGAATCTCCGCTTAAAAAAGGCCTTATCTATGTGGGCACAGATGACGGAAACCTCCAAATCTCTCAGGACGGAGGAAAGATCTGGGTGAATTTAAAAAAGAATGTACCGGGAATGAAACAATACACTTATGTGTCCCGCGTTGTAGCCTCTCGTTACTCTGAAGCAAGGGCATATGCCACTCTTGACGGACACCGTAATAATGATTTTAAAGCTTATGTCTATGTGACTGAAAATTACGGAAAGACATGGAAGGATATTTCAGCTAACATACCAGCTGGAAGTATTGTAAATGTCATCAGGGAGCACCACCGCAATTCAGAACTCCTTTTTATAGGGACAGAAAGAGGAGCTTATTTTTCCTTAAACCGGGGCGGTAAATGGATTAGAATCGGAGGAAATTTTCCCATGGTTCCGGTAGACGATATAGCTGTCCATCCCCGAGAAAACGACCTTATCCTCGGCACCCACGGCCGCAGCATCTGGATCATGGACGATATAACTTACCTGGAAAAATATACTGAGGGAGAAAGTTCCCCTTCAGGTTATATATTCCCTCCACTCCCGGCTACTATGTTTAATGCATTTTCCCACAAAGGCAACCTCGGTGATAAGATCTATGTTGCCCCAAATCCGCCCTCAGGCGCCATGATAAGCTACTATTTGAAGGAAAAGCAGAAAGGTAAGGTCAGTTTAGTAATATCCAATGCCTCCGGAGAAAAGGTCAGAGAGCTTAAAGGCCCAGGCAGTGCCGGGATCAACCGGGTCATATGGGATATGCGCTATGAACCACCGGAAACTGCAGATGAAGGGCGCCGCAGTTATTACCGGGCCCGGGGGCCATTTGTCCTTCCGGGAGAGTATCAGGTGGCTATGAAGCTTGGGGAAAACGAGTTGACTGAAACGGTTAAAGTGGAAGGAGATGCGAGGATTGAGATTTCCTTTAAAGACCGGAAAGCCCAGCATGATGTCCTTTTCAAGATATATAAAATTTACGGTCCTCTGAATGCTTCAAACAAGGCCTTAAACAGTCTGCAGAAAGAAATAAATTCAATAAAGAAAAATCTTAAAAAAGTAAAGGACGTACCTGAAGCTGTGGATAAAAAGATCGAGTCAATATCAAAGAAGCTCAAGGATATCCGTTTAGAGCTTTTGGGAGACCCAAATGCAGGCTGGAGGGGAATGCAAAGCGCGGTCCGCGGCCGGCTTATGATGCTCTTTGGTTCTATCGGAGGATATACGGGAGCCCCGTCAGAGTCTCAAGTCAATGATGTCGATAAACAGATAGAAGCCTTTGAATCACTTGTTGGACAGGTTAACGCAGTTATTGAAACAGATTTTCCTGAGCTGAATAAGCTCCTGAATGAAAACAATATCCCAAGGCTCTTTGCAGGAGAAAAGATCAAGCTGAAATAGCTCACGGTTTTTCCTCTGTGCTATTTTAAAGCTCCATAATATAGAGAGTTAAAAAGCAGCTTAAAAGTGCCGTAGGGTTGAGCTCTGCTCTTTACACCAAAGCCCAAAAGGATCACTTTTCCTTTTCCCATTTGCACTTCAACTGCGGCTGCTTTATTCTTCAGGTATTTTTCTCCCACTAAAAATCCGCTTGTAAGCAGGCTTTCATCAGGGTAATTGGAAATTATCTTCGCTGTTTTTTCTGCAGAAGGATACACCTTAAAAGCCAGGCTGCGGTAGAAGAGAGCAAACCCATTTTCCGGCATTCCATAAGCTACAGGATGAGTAGAGTCGAATTTCATCCGCAGAATTGAACCAGGGCAGGCGAATTTAACCGGCGAAGACTTGCCTTGAGATTGTCCATAGCGTCTACGTTGCGGCCTTACGTCTTTTAAGGCATCACCAACAGGAAGCCCCAACTTATCTAAGGCGAAGTTGCATCCCGAATTC
>JAUWTR010000046.1 GCA_030614645.1 Candidatus Aminicenantota bacterium | reverse complement strand
TGCGGCTTCAAGCTGTACTCCTTGCGGAAGCTCGGCAAGTATCTTCTTTACATTCTCCTCGATCATGACGGTAAAACATTAACTCTATCGCAAAAAAATTGCAAGTTTTTCTCTTATTTATTGACTTGAGGAGGAACTTCATAATATTGTTGTATATTAAATAATTCAGCAGAGAAAAAATAAACACAATGGATATAATATCTAAATCCAAATCAACGCTCCTCTCCCTCTTTTTTGTTTTTATAATTACCTTGGGAAAACCTGTTTTCTCACAAGATATTGCAGCAAATAAGTCAAAAGAAGATATCAAGATCGATGGAAGGCTAAATGATGCTGCCTGCGAAAAAGCAGTACCTCTTAAGGATTTTTATCAATTTGAACCAAAATATGGTGACAAAGCTTCTTTTCCCACCCAGGTAAAAGTTATCTATGACAGCCATTCCATCTACTTCGGGTTTGAGTGTGAAGACCCGGAACCTGAATTGATAACTGCTAAAATCACCAAAAGGGATGGCGATTTACCAAAAGATGATGGTGTTGTAGTATTGCTGGATACCTTTTTGGACAAAAATAATTGTTATCTATTTTCTGTTAATCCCCTTGGCACCCAAAAGGATGGAAAAATTGCAGACAATGGAAGAACTAATGATTTCAACTGGGATGAAACCTGGTATTCGGAGTGTTTGATCCATAAAAATGGATGGACAGCAGAAATCGAGATCCCCTTTGAATCGCTTAAATACGACAAAAAGCAATCAAGCTGGGGTTTTAATGCAGCCAGAAGGGTCGCCCGCAAACTGGAAAAAAGCTTTTCAGCCCGGAATATAACTGCTGAGCATCGTATCTCACAATTCGGAAAGATAACAAATCTGGATTTTAGTGATATCTCAGCAAAACGATACACCATTATTCCTTACCTGCAGAGCCAGTTTCAAAAAGGAGAAAAGACAAGCGCAGATGCAGGAGTTGACCTGCGCTATGACCTGACAACCAAACTGAGTGTAGAAGCTACAGTAAATCCGGATTTTGCCACAATTGAAGCAGATGTTGAAAAAGTGAATCTGACACGTTACGAGATGAGATACCCGGAAAAGCGGCCTTTTTTCCTGGAAGGAGCAGAGAATTACTCCACCAGGATACGTCAGTTTTATTCCCGGCGGATCGGAGAGATCCCTTGGGGAGCTAAAGTATCCGGCAAATTGGGCAAATGGAAAGTAAACGGACTTGTGACCCAATCCGATCCTGCCACAGCAGCTGCTGATGTGGAAGCTGGTAAAAAAGCAGTTTTTTCTGTGTTTAGAGTCAATCGAGAATTCAAAAATGGGTCCAATATCGGTATCATTGGAACAAACAGGATGTATCAGGAAGAAAATAGTGGTTCTTTAGGACTTACTGCTACTCTTTTTTTTACTGATGTTCTGGGAATGACATCACAGCTTATCAAAACTCACGGCACAGCAGACCACGGCACCTGGACTGGTTTTATCCGCCCTTCTTATGACTCCCAATTCAGCCATTTTCACTTTCGTTACTCACATTATGGTGAAGGAGTGATGGAAAATTTGAATTCCACAGGTTTCATCCGGGATGATGATAAAAAAGAGTTTGATACAAATATACGGCATACATTTTGGATCAACCGGTATGGTCTGGAATCTCTGCGCCCCAGCTTTAATTACAACCGTTACTGGAGCCAGGAGGGTATGCTCAGAAGTTACAACAGCCATTTTAGTATTCAAGCCCAATTTTTAAAAAAATGGGATTACAGTCTCAGCTATGTGGATGAATTCAAGGCAGAGTATGATCCCTTTTTTGAAAAGGATTTCAACAATCATCTGCTAACAAATAAACTTGAATTTGATAACAAAAAAGGGATGTCTCTATCATTTGCATACATTATAGGACATAATTATGACAGAGACTTAGAAAAGGTCTCTGGTGGGATCGATCTTAAAATTCTTGATGGCTGGAATTTTAGCTACCACTTTGATAAACACTGGTTCAGTCCAGCCGATCCTGATGACAACAGCTGGATACATTACATTAGGACAACTTATTATATAAACAAGGATCTATATTTTAAGCTCTTTTATCAATCAAAATACAGGTTCCTCCACGAATGGACAAATCCTGAATTTGAACTACTTAGGAATACTATCCAAATCGTATTTGTCTGGCGATTTTTGCCCCCCTTTGGCGCCCTGCAGCTTGCTTATCAGGAAGGGAGCACTAGATATACAGATGAGGAAGGTCAGGGCAGGACACTATTTGCCAAACTCTCGTGGGTATTTTGAGGGGTAGTATGATCAAAAATCTTCTTTATTCCTATTGGGTAAAAACATAGCATCGATATAATGCTCTTGAAAATCTTCCTGCATATTCAATTCAATAACATCAATTTTCGTTGAGATCTCATTCATCGTATTTATAGCATCTGACTCAATAAGGGCAAGAAAAGCCCCGCCAAGCGATCCGTTTCCGATTATTTCTACCCGTTCTGCAGGGACAGGTGGAAGCAGACCGATTGAAACAGCATTGCCGGGATTGATATGTTTCCCAAAGCCGCCTGTCAAAACGAGCTTGTTTATATCGCGCCATGTCTTATTCTGCATTTCTAACAATACCTTAATGCCAGCGTATACGGCTGCCTTTGCCTGCAGTATTTTTGAAATATCTGCCTCAGAAATAACAATGGGTTCATTGAGAGATGAGTACTCATTTCTTGCTATAATACAGGCCTTTATATTTCTCCCATTATCTTTAATTATATAGCCTAATTGAAGCTCTTTTAGTAATTCCTCATTTAACCTGCCCGATTGATTAAGAAGTCCGATTCTCAATCCCTCAGCCATAAAATCAATCACACCTGTACCGCATATTCCCGAAGCTTTGTCATCTCCAATAACTTTTATTTCAATATTATTCTCTTTATCAAAGACTATTTTCTCAATGGCTCCTTTGGTCGCTCTACATCCATGATATAAACCATAGCCTTCAAAAGCAGGACCTGCCGCAGTAGAACATGCAACCATATTGCCATTCTCACACATCACGATTTCGCCATTTGTGCCAATATCGATTAATACAGAAAGCTCCTTTTCTTCGTGCAGCTTTGATACATAGATATCGGAGGTGATATCACCTCCGATGTACCCAGACACAGAAGGCATAATGTCCACAATGCCGTTGGAGGCAATTTCTAAACCAATGTCTGTCGCCAGGAATGAACCGGGTGTTTTTATGACTGGTTGAAATGGCACTTTTCCAATGCTTTGCGGATCAAGGCCTAAGAGCAAATGGATCATAACCGTATTCCCAGAAAGGGCTATCCGACTGATGTCTTTTCTTTTGACACTGTATGTACTGCCGAGATATTTTATGATGGGATTGACAGTTTCGTCGATCACCAAAGATTTTAATAAGTCGAGTTCTTCATGAGACGTGATTGACGATATCCGTGAAATCACATCTTCTGCTACAGTTATCTGCTGATTATACAAAGAAGCTCTGCCAATTATCTCCTCCCTATTTAGATCGATCAATCCGCCAACAACAGTAGTTGTCCCGATATCCATAGCAATACTATAAAGGATCTGGGTCGTATCACCAGGCTCTATCTCGATCATTGACCAATAGTCGTTAATACAGCCCAGCGTTACAGTAATGGTTTGATCACCCTGAGCCAGTGCATCCGGCAATTTTTGCAAAACCTGCAAGGGGATCTCTATGTTCTTGATAGAAGCCCGTTTTACAATCTCCTCTTCCATCCTTTGGCGATCCGACGCCTGATTCTCAAGTAAAGCTTGAGGGACACAAAGACAATACTTTTTTGTCGGCGGATCATAATCGTAATATTTGAGCGTAAAATCGTCGATGATCTTACCGGACAATTCAATTAAAGATTTCTGAGGGATCTCAATAACCGCATGTTTGCCCTTCACTTGAGTTCTGCATGACAGCGCTTTATAAGGGCGGGATCCTGATACAATAATCTCCTTATCACCGATGAGAAACCTGCCTTCAATCAGATTGACCAGACACCGTCCACATTTTCCCTTTCCACCACAGCTCGAAATTATAAATATCCCTTTATCTCTAGCAAGATCGAGTATGGTTTTACCAGGATGGTTCTCGACTTCAATCTCTTTACTATTTATTTTTAAAACAATAGACATTAGATCCTAACCTGACCTATTCATAAAACAATGGCTTTGACTGTTTTTCTAAAATCCAAGCTTTCATCTCCGCTTCTAAACGATATATAGACTTTTATAAGAATGATTCACAATTTCATCATATTCTTCTCTGTAACGCTTTAATGCACAAGGAAGATAATCCAGAATATCCTGGGCAGTGATGCCATCTTCTCCTTTTTCCTCAGCAGCCAGGTCTCCTGAGAAACCATGCAGAAAAACTCCAGTTCTTAGCGCATCCTCTAAACCCAGACCCAGACCATACATAGCCGCAATAGTCCCTGTAAGAACATCGCCCGAACCTGCTGTGGCCATTCCTGAGTTCCCGCTCATATTGACAAAAACCAGCTCATCCGGGTATCCGATCAAAGAATGAGCTCCTTTTAGCACAATATGGGCGTTCAGTTTTTTGGCTTCCTTTTGTACTAAGGGGATTTTATTTTCCAAAACTTCTTTGATGGATATTTTGGCTATCCGAGACATTTCTCCAGGATGGGGTGTGAGGATTGTCGGATACTGCCGCTCTTTTATACATTTTATCTCATCCGAGATAGCCGTAATCCCGTCACCATCGATAAGAAGCGGTTTCTTGATCTCTCTTGCTAGTTGTCTTACCAACTCTTGTGTTTCCTCATTTAAAGAAAGCCCCGGTCCCAAGACTACCATATCTACTTGTTCTGAAATTTCCAGAAGCTTTTCTTTATTTTTCAAAGCAATACTCTTTGAAGACGTCTCCTCGAGAGGAACAAAAACGATTTCACTGCCTTTAGTTGCTATAAAGGGAGCAATAGAAGAAGGAGAAGCTAAGCGAGAGTATCCACCCCCTGCTTTTAAAAAAGAAAAGGCTGAAAAATATGGAGCCCCTAAATAACTGGATGCACCTGCAATAAAAAGGACATCCCCAAAACTCCCTTTATGCCCATTTTCATCTCTTGCAGGAAGCTCTAAGGGTTGACTGATCTCAACTTTTAAAGGTTCTTTATTGTAAAGCGAGGGAGGAAATGAAATATGAGTCACATACAGCTTCCCGCAATTATTAAATCCTGGGTAAAGCATATTTCCTATCTTAGGAAGGCCAAAGGTAATTGTAAAATCTGCCCTTACAGCTTCTCCCATGATAAGGCCGGTATTTCCATTGATGCCTGAGGGAATATCTACACTAAAAACCGGTTTTCCGCTTTGATTGATCAAGCGGATAACCTCCTTATACAAACCTTCTACAGCCCGCGTAAGTCCCGTCCCAAAAAGAGCATCCACAATGGCATCACATGTTGCCACTTCATCTTTTATAGATTCTATTGAATGCACACGGATGATTTTAAGGGGAAGTCCGGAGGCAATTTCAAAGTTTTTTTTGGCTGAACCTTTAAACTTTTTTTCATCTCCCAGAAGAAAAATCCGCACATCTCCACCTGTGGAATGAATTTTTCTTGCCACTACCAGTCCGTCTCCTCCGTTATTGCCTATGCCACAAAAAACTGCAAATTTTTTATTTTCTACTCCATGTTCCTTTAGAATGGCAAAGTAAACCGCCTCTCCGGCATTCTCCATGAGCAATTCCTGAGTAATGCCAAAATTTTCTATAGCGGATTTATCCAGATTTCTCATTTCTTCTACATTGCTTATTTTCATTTCTTACTCCTTTCTTACTCTCAATATTTCAAGATATATCAGAAGGCGACCCATCGTCAAGCCAAAGTCAGCAGGAGTCCCCCCATTTTTTCTAAGCTTCTAGGCCTTAAGCAAGAATCAAACAAGAATTTCTTGAGAGAGGACTATGTTACTGGTTAGAAAGGGATTTATTGTTGACCGGACGTGTTTATTATGTGTATCTTGTGTGATGGGGGTTGTTAGGGGGGGTATTTGATGAACTGGAGTGAAAATCGGTGACAACAGAAAAAAATCCTATCTTTCAGAATGCAAGAGGTTTTAAATGCGAAGGGTAGGCCGCTCTGGAGGAAAAATGATGAAGTCCCTCTATACAGTCATTATTTCGCTGTCGTTTTTCTTTTTTCTCTTTGGGATATCCAGGTGCAAAACCCCAACACAGCCGTCGAACAATAGCGATAATGGTGATGAAGTTATCAATCTAGGCATAGTCACAGCAGATTATATTGAATTGAGTAAAATCACCAGGATTTCAAAATTCCGCTCTGGTGTGGGACATGACTATTCAGACAGTTCCGAGTCCTGCCGCAGTATGAAACACTATTTCGTTCCCCAAAATTACCCTGTTAAGATTTTCTCTCCAGTGACTGGCTCCATAAGCTACTTGACTCAAGAGTGGGCGGGAACTCAAGTGGGAATTCAGGCTGGAAACCGCACATTTATCATCTTTCACGTCAATCTTTCCGGTTCACTCAATGTTGGAAGTACAGTATCAGCTGGTCAGAAAATCGGAACCCATATTGGAACACAGACCTGGTCAGATATTGCTGTTTGGGAAAACAACAAACTCCTTTCCTACTTCGACGTGATGTCTGATTCCGTCTTTCAAAACTACCAGAGCCGGGGGGTAGCTACTCCGAGTAAACTGATCATTTCACAAGCAAATCGTGATGCCGATCCACTCATCTGCAATGGGGACACCTTTCAGAGTGCGGGAAACACTCCAAATTGGGTAGATTTAAACTAAAAAGTGGCCCAAAATTCTCACTTAAGGCCATATTTCTGGGAAAATAAGGAGTAGATTTATTTGTTTAGAGTTAGTTGCGCAGGAAGGTTTTGAAATTCAACGTTGGGACAGCACTGATGATATCCCCCGAATTATAAAGACAGTATTTCTTGAAAAGCAGCTATTGCCCGCTCAATATCACGGTCATCCACATCTTTATTTGTAACCATCCGGATTCCCTGAGGTACAGGTAGGGCCAAGACACCTTTGGACTTTAATCTATCCAAAAAATCAGAAACAGAAATTTCAGGGTGTTCAAAACCAAATATAACTATATCAGTTTCAACATCATCCGGGTCGAGTATGACAGCCGGTAATTCAGAAATGGATTTTGCCAGGCGTTTTGCTTTTATATGATCCTCTTTTAACCTGCCGGCCATCTTTGTAATTGCTATTATTCCGGCAGCAGCCAGGATCCCGACCTGCCGCATTCCCCCACCCAGAGCCTTCCGCACTCTGCGGCCATAATTAATAAAATCACCCGGGCCGACAAGCATTGATCCTACCGGAGCGGCTAACCCCTTGGAAAGGCAAAACATCAATGAATCCGCAACTGCTGCGTACTCTTTGACCGGCACTCCGGAGGCAGTACTGGCATTAAAAATACGAGCCCCATCAAAATGGATCTTTATTTCATGGCGGGCAGCAACTTTTTTTACAGCCTTTAAATTAGCCAAGGGAACGACAGCTCCTCCCCAGTTATTGTGGGTATTCTCTACACAAATAAGTGAAGTGCGGGGCAGATGAACAGACGGTATTTTTATGTTTTTCTCTATCTCTTCAGGGTCCATTGCCCCTCTCTTTGATTTCAGAGGCCTGGGAGTGACCCTTGAAATAAACGTCATATGGGTGGACTCCATATTATAAATATGCGATCTTGCCTCGATTATCACTTCATCAAGTTCCTGAGTCCAACACTTGACTGCTATTGAATTCCCCATTGTTCCAGATGGCACAAATAAGGCCGCTTCTTTTCCCATTACAGCAGCTGCAAGCTCTTCCAGTTTATTTACAGTAGGGTCATCACCTAAAACATCATCACCCACCTCAGCTTCCGCCATAGCCTTTCGCATCTCAGCAGTAGGCTTTGTTACCGTATCACTCCTGAAATCTGAAAACTTTTCCATTCTAAGCTCCTTCAGGTTCATTAAGCTGAATCACTGCTTGTTTGTTTCTATGTTGCATTACAAAAATGATAGTTACATACTGATATGCTATATGTCAAGCATAGTACACTCAGGAGTTTGCCCCTCATTTCACCTTGCGCTTGATTTTTTTTAAAATATAAAATATAGTGCATTCCTCAACACATGAGTCATTTGAATAAATCCTGCTTGCCGATCTCATTAGCTAAGGCTTTTTCATGTTTATATAATATTCTGACCGAATATAAACGGAGGCTATCATGCATTTTAATCTATTAAGTGACAAAGATCTCAAGGCTATAGATGCTTTGTTGGATTCCTACGGCGGTCCCAAGGAGATTTCACGGAAGATCGAGTCCATGAGGG
>JAUWTR010000209.1 GCA_030614645.1 Candidatus Aminicenantota bacterium | reverse complement strand
CTATGTTTCTCGATCTCCAGAGCAAGGGAGCATTAAACCTTAATCTCGTTACTCCTTCTCACGTGCTGCTGCCGGTACTTAAAGCACTTAAGATCGCATATTCGCAGGGTTTGAACCTTCCTCTAGTTTATAACAGCAGCGCTTATGAAAAATTAACTGTGATCAAACACCTTGTTGGCATTGTAGATATATATCTTCCCGACCTGAAATATTATTATTCCCCACTGGCAAAGAATTTATCAAATGCTCCTGATTATTTCAAACATGCCAGTCAGGTAGTCTTGGAAATGTCCTCTCAGCAGCCTGTTCTTTATATAGGGAAGGAAAACACAGCAGAAAAAGGATTGATCTTAAGGCACCTGGTCCTTCCCGGCCAGGTTGAAGATTCCTTGAAAATACTAAAATGGGTAAAAGAAAAGCTGCCAGCTTCCATAGGCTTAAGCCTGATGAACCAGTACTCTCCCTGTTTTAAAACTCCAATTGAATTCAACCGGACATTGACTAGACAAGAATATTGTAGAGTACTTGACTATTCAAAAAAAATTGGTCTTGATTACCTATTTTTCCAACCTGAGCCTTTCTATCCAGAAGAAAACCTGATGCCCGATTTTTCAAATAAAAAACCTTTTAATTTTTAATAACATACAAGGGAGCAGTCCCCAATCAGCTTCTATTTTATTACTGACCTTTTAAAACTGATGGAAATTCCAGAACGGCTTATTTATCCCAATCCCTTTTTAAATACAGATTCCAGCTCTTTTAATTTCGCTTTGATCTTCCGGATGTTGACCGGACCCATTCGAAAAAGGTGTTTCTGGGCTTCACTCAACTTTTCAAGCTCAGGATCGACCATAACATAACTCATCAATTTTTCCTCAAGGGCTACATCTTCTTCTATTACAGGAACTTTCATAAGCTCATCTATTGCCTGAAAGAGAGTTACATTAAAATCCTTATCCGGATATCCAAGGTCCTGATAAGCCTCCTGTACAGCCGGCTTTAACTGCCGATAAAGTCTAATGCAACCTTTAGAATCTAAAGATGAGAAAACATTAGCCACCGGCGAATAACGTATAAATCCGGCAGGGTCCAGATAACAAATTCCCTCTTTTTTCAGGGGAAAAAACTTCTCTGGATTGAAAAAATCAATGTTTTTCCGAGGACTGTGACCATTTGCAATATTATCCACTGCTGCAACAAATTTCCTAATAATATCCTTTGTCAAAAGCCATTTTGCCAGCTCAGGCCTTGTGGATAATTCTGCAGCTAATTTTCTCATCAGTTTATCGCTTTCATCCAGTTTGACCTCTAGAACTTCAATAGATTTTATCATGTCTTCTTCTGGCTCTTCAGATTCAACCGGAATGACTTTTTCCTCTACTACTTCCGGGCCCTTAGGCATTTCCTCGCCTTTTTCACGAATAAATAAATAATATACTGCAATAACAATCGCTATCAAAATAAAAAAACCTAGTACAGCAGATAAAACTTTTTTATTTTCCTCCATTTTTTCCCTCCCTGAGAATTAAATTCTCCATTTTCCTGGTTTATTTAATCTTGTTGATCCGGATATCTCCGTTCATTGCCGTCAATGAAATGGAAGCCCCTTTTTCCCCGATCTGCACAGAAATACGATCCTCACTTGGTTCCTTCTTAAAATCAAACTCACTAAAAATCTCTCCATTTGGAAAATACCCCTCTATTTGAGCATTTACTTCAGTTTGAAGATAAAGAATAATATCTCCCTCTTTGACATTTAAATTGATTTTGTCTTGTTCTCGAAGGTCATACAAACTAGCTCCAATAACACCTTCAACAAGAGATGCATTTAAAGAACCGGAAAAATTATCAACATTAATTTCTCCGGAACGCAATTCAACCGTAACATCCCCGTATATATCATAAATTGACACAATCCCATCCCTAGCAAGAATATCCTTTAGATTTATAGAATGCGGAACACTTACAAAGTAATCGACTATACAATCAGCACCTTCTCTATCCAGAGCTTGAGTTTTTATAATGACATTATTTTCAAAGCTGTCAAAATTTATTTTAGGCGTTTTCCGCTCCCAATGCATCAGCTGTATCCGAGGCCTATCCGGCTGGGGAATAATTTTATCAGCATATGCCTCAACTTCTTCGTTTTCCCAACCTGATATCTCAATATTCCCATCAAAATTGCTTAACGAAAAGCTGCCCCCGGGGGGAAAAGCAACAGACTTCTGAAAATCATTCCCTGAAGTAAATCTCTCCTGCCCAGAATAATCGACTATTGCCACAATACAAGCATTCCAAAAAATCATAAAACAGAATATTAATAAAGTAAAAATAACACTTTTTTTCATACCGGCCTCCCATTTTTTCTATATGCTATTATACTCCAATGACAATAATTTTCCATAGCAATTTACAACGGAATCCTTATTTAATACTTGAATAATAGCAAGATATTTGCCATATTAATCTTTTATCTTTAAACTGGAGGTATTCTGTGGGCGGCTTATTTGGAATCGTTTCAAAAAAAGATTGTGTTTCTGACCTATTTTACGGGACTGACTATCACTCTCACTTGGGAACAAAGCGTGGCGGTCTGGCAGTCAAATCACAAGAAGGATTCACCAGATTCATCCATAACATCGAAAATTCTCAGTTCAGATCAAAATTCGGAGATGACATCGAAAAAATATTTGGTACCAAAGGTATCGGCATCATTAGCGATTATGAGGACCAACCACTTCTTATCAGGTCGCACCTTGGAGATTACGCAATTATTACAGTAGGTATTATCAACAATGCAAACAAAATAGCCAAGAAGATTTTCGGCAATCAATACACTCATTTTTCTGAGATGAGCGGAGGCGAAATAAATCCAACTGAACTTGCAGCCACCCTGATCAACCAGAAAGCTTCCTTTGAAGACGGTATCCGAAATGCCCAAGAATCTATTGAAGGCTCCTGTTCCATGCTTGTTCTAACCGATAAAGGTATTTATGCTGCCCGGGACAGGCTGGGGAGAACCCCGGTTGTTCTCGGAGAAAAAGAAGACAGCTTCGCAGCTTGTTCAGAGAGCTGCGCCTTCCCTAACCTGGACTTTGAATTAACAAAATACCTCGGACCGGGTGAGATCATGTTTATTTCTGAAGATGGAACAGAACAAAAATATCCCCCCGGAAAAAATCTGCAGATATGTGCATTTTTATGGGTATATTACGGTTACCCTGCTTCAAGCTACGAAAACATCAATGTAGAGAAAGTAAGATACAAGTGCGGGGCATATCTGGCAAAAAATGACGACATCCAGATAGATCTTGTGGCGGGAATACCCGATTCAGGGACAGCACACGGATTGGGATATGCAAGTGAAGCAGGAATTCCTTTTCAGAGACCTTTTGTAAAATATACTCCTACTTGGCCGCGCAGCTTTATGCCGCAAAATCAGGAAATAAGAGATATTGTTGCAAAAATGAAGCTTATCCCCATCCGTGATCTTATGGAAAATAAAAAAATATTATTCTGTGAAGATTCTATTGTCAGAGGAACCCAGTTGCAAGATACCATTCAGAGGCTTTTTGATGCAGGTGCCTTGGAAGTCCACATGCGGCCGGCATGCCCACCTTTAATTTATGGATGTAAATTTTTAAACTTCTCCAGATCCAGATCGGAATTAGATTTAGCTGCCAGAAGAGCAATTAAAGAACTGGAAGGAAAAGATGCTAATAACCTTGAAGATTATTCAAATAATGATTCAGAAAAATACAATGCCATGATAAATAAAATCAGGCAAAGATTGAAACTTACTTCCTTAAAATATCAGAAGCTTGAAGACCTTATAACTGCCATCGGCCTGCCAAAAGAAAAATTGTGTACATATTGCTGGGATGGAGTTGAATAATCAACGGGGCAGATCTTTTATTGCCATATCTTTCCTATACCGCTTATAATTATTTCGCCCTCCAGCCTTTGCAAAGTACATGGCCAAGTCAGCGGCTTTTATTAAATCTTCATAATTAGTCTCATCTTCAGGATAAATCGATATTCCAATACTAGCAGTAATATGATGCTTTATATCTTCAATTTCAAACGGTTTCTGGACTATATTAAGAACATTCTCAGTAATTTTTTCCACATCTTCTGCCTTAGTAATATCGCCTAGAATAAACATATATTCATCCCCACCCATCCGGGCCAGTGTATCTATTTCACGGCGCACAATTGAACCCAGCCTCCCCGCAACCGCTTTTAACAATTTATCTCCGAGCCCATGACCAAGTGAATCATTTACCTCTTTGAAGTTATCCAGGTCAATATATAAAAGAGCAAACTTGGATTTTTGCCGCCGCGCCATAGCAAGCTGAT
>JAUWTR010000293.1 GCA_030614645.1 Candidatus Aminicenantota bacterium | reverse complement strand
TTTAAGCGCAGCCTGGAAGCCCTTATCACAGGAAGGGATGAATTCTGTGGGAATGCGTCCGCCTTTGATCTTATTAACAAATTCGTATCTTTCCTTATTAAGGGGCTCAATAAATCCCTTTACCCGCGCGAACTGACCTGAGCCACCTGTCTGTTTTTTATGAATGTAATCAAATTCCACCTGCTGGGTGATAGTTTCACGATATGCAACCTGAGGTTTGCCGGTTTCAACCTCGGCCGTGTATTCACGTTTCATCCGTTCCACATATACATCAAGATGAAGCTCACCCATCCCCTGAATGATAGTCTGGTTAGACTCTGAATCGACATAGGACCGGAATGTAGGGTCTTCCTTAGTAAACCTGTTCAAGGCCTTTTTCATATTATCTGATGCCTTATTATCCACAGGTTTTACTGCCAGAGAAATGACGGGCTCAGGCACAAATATGGACGTCATGGAATAATCCAAACCTAGTTCTGTAAATGTATCTCCGGAAGCACACTCAATGCCAAATAGGGCAACAATCTCTCCGCTTCCGGCGCTATCAATATCTTCCGTGCGTTCTGCATGCATCCGGATAAGCCGGCCCACTCTGAATGTCTTCCGTAAACGGCTGTTAAAAAGTTCTTTGCCTTTTTTTATACTTCCCTGGTATATCCGGATATATGTCAACTGGCCGTAAGGACCGTCCTCCAGTTTATAGGCAAGGGCAACACTCCCAGCCTCTCCATCAGATAGAAGCTTTATCTTTTTTTTCTCATCGTTCAGATCAAGAGCATAATTTTCCACATCGCTGGGATCAGGAAGATAACGGACGACTGCATCCAACAAAGGCTGAACTCCCTTGTTTCTGTAAGCTGAACCCATAAATACCGGGGTCATCTCCTGAGATATCGTTCCGTTTCTTACGGCTTGGAATATCTGCTCTTCTGTCGGGCGTTCCTCCAAGACAGCTTCCATCAGTTCGTCTGAAAACATGGTAACAGCATCAAGCATCTGCTCGCGCTTCTCTTCAGCTTCAGATCTCAATTCAGGGGGAATATCTTCTGTTCTGACGACTTCCCCATCCGGTCCGTCAAAATAGATGGCTTTCATCCTAACAAGGTCAATAACGCCCTTATGACCATCTTCCAGGCCGATGGGAACCTGCATAAGCACAGCATTATGTCCTAATTTGCTTTTTAAATGGTCGCTGACCTTATAAGGATCAGCGCCTACCCGATCGCATTTATTAATAAAAGCGATCCGGGGGACATGGTAACGCTTAAGCTGCCTGTCAACTGTAATGGACTGCGATTGTACTCCCCCGACCGAACATAATACCAAAATCGCTCCATCTAAAACACGCAGGGAACGTTCCACTTCAATAGTGAAGTCAACATGTCCGGGAGTGTCAATAATATTTATAGAATGGTCCTTCCATTTGACATTGGTTGCGGCTGAGGTGATAGTAATGCCCCGTTCTCTTTCCAGCTGCATCGAATCCATAGTAGCGCCTATACCATCTTTGCCGCGCACTTCATGGGTTTTATGGATCTTTTTGCAGTAAAAGAGGATCCTCTCTGTCAGCGTCGTCTTTCCGGAATCAATATGCGCACTTATCCCTATATTCCGCATTTTGTCTATATCAGAATTTATTCCAATCATTCAACTTTATCTCTTTCCTTTAATATGGGATAGTCTCTGCTAATTTTTGAGATGAATTAAACAGGGGCTTCTAACTTTATCTTTGAAGCATTGGATTATACACCAATAGCCCTGCTCTTGGCAATAATTATTGCAGCTTTTGTGCAGCTTTTATGGTTTAAATATTCTCATATAACTCCAAAAATTTATTAGCTGAGCGGCGCCACGAATATTTTTGAACTTGTGCGGCTCCTTCTTCTATCAACCCCCCCCTCAATTTATCATCCCTTAAAATATCACCGATTTTTGCTGCCATGTCTTCAACTGAGTAAGGATCAAAATATAGAGCCGCTTCCCCAAGAATTTCAGGCATGCAGGCCGCATCAGATGATACTACCGGAGTCCGGCATTTCATCGCTTCCAAGGGAGACAAACCAAATCCTTCATATAATGACGGGAAAATAAATGCGGCTGCGCTGCTGTATAAAGCGTTAAATTCCTCCAAATTCAACCAGCCGGGATTGATAATGTTTTTTTGGAGGTCAAGCTCATTTATGAGTGCTTGTAAATGTTTGTATTTTTCTAAGCGGTCGCCTGCCAGGATTAGAAACGGGCATTGTTTGCGCTTTAAGCGGGAAAAGGCCTGGATTAAACGGGCAATATTTTTATGCTCTTTAAAAGCACCCGTATAAAGTATGTATTGATCCGGAATATCGACTTTTTCAAAGACTGCCCGCAGAATCTTATCATCAATAATTTTTTGAAACCGATCATCCACAGCCCCATAAATAACATTGATATCCGACTTCGGGAAATTGTACAGCTGGAGGATATCGCTTTTCGTCCACTCAGAGATGGTGACAATACAGTCCGAGCTTTTTAGGGCGTGCTTGATCATAAATTTGGCGTAATTATAAGCCCCAGCCCGCTTTAAATTCGCTTTAAAGCGCAAATGGATCAAATCAGAGATTACAGTCAGGGTTGGTTTTGCTTTTACAAGCGGCACTACATAGTGGGGCGAGTGATAGAGGTCCACATTTAATTTTCGTAATTTTGCCGGGATTGTAAGATGTTCCCTTAGGGAATATTTCCCGGCTGACTCCTTGATAACTGAAAAATTCCCCGGGAATTTCGGCAGATTTTTTATGTCACCCGGAGCCGCCAACAGAAAGAACTGATGAGGATTATTGATTTTAGCAAACTGATCAATAATATTTCTCAGATATGTCCCTATCCCATAATCAAAATATTTGCGAGCATCTATACAAATTTTCATGGAAATGCCGTACTATTGCTTTAAGAATCGTATTATTTTAAGCAGTTTCAAATAAATCAGCAATCCTAAATTTGAGAAAAAACCATTATGCTTCCGGTAATAATAGCGCTGACTTTGGCGATATTGTGTGGAAACTCTCTGCAGTCGCCTTCCATAAGTCATGCCTCTTTGATGAATAATTTCAGTTTCAGGAAAATAGACAACCCGCAATCCTACCTCATACACCCTCTTGCAAAGGTCGACATCTTCAAAAAACATAAATAATTCATCATCAAATCCGTTTAATTGCTCAAACAAACTGCGGCGAAGCATCAAGCAGGCACCTGTTACCCAATTTACTTCCTTGGAGGTTTCAAATTGAGAGGCAAGCTTCTCCCGGAAAGTGGGATTCTCTACCTTTCGAACCAAACGACTCATTTTGCACTGGGACAATATCTTGTGAAATGATCCGGTTGATAGTTGAAAATCTCCATTTTCATATATTAACC
>JAUWTR010000052.1 GCA_030614645.1 Candidatus Aminicenantota bacterium | reverse complement strand
TTTGAGAGGGTAGATAAACAAGGCCGATTCCCTAAGCTCTCTCTATTCAATGATATTCTGCTCTGCCGGTTTTTCCTGTGCTCGTTCTTAATCAACTTTTTCGGAACCAGCGGTTGTATATGCCGAGGAAAAGGTATGATGGGCCCAAAGCTAAGGCTGCACCGGTGGCAAAACCAATATTCCTCCCCATGCCCATTTTAATCCCCCATCCGGATTGCTCGTCGTTAATAAGGTAAGTCCAGGTCGATGAAGGGCCTTTTAATTCCTTTCCTTTAAAAGTATCTCCTTCCGTTTATTGTGGAAAACCTGTCTCTACTTTTCAATAGGAGAGGAGTAATTCCACAGGGTTTTTATGATTTCAAAATTCTGCCCGTCGATAATGCGTTGAGCTCTTTAGACTCCTATTTTTTTGGATTTTAATAAAGAAAAGGTTATAAGGGAGGGCTTCTGGGAGAAGCGGATAAAGGCTTATGTTTTACTTTAACGGGGATTAAAGGAAAACAAAAGCAAAAATAAAAATGCAGGCTGAAATAAAATAACAGCGGCAGAAAAAGCAGGAGGGGTGGAAATACAACTGCCAGAAAAAAAAGAAAGGGGAAAAGAATAAAAAAATATTTTCGATTCATCTGGGAATACATTGCAAAAACAATATAAACTCAGGAGTATAAATTGTCAAATATCCTTAATATCTTGTAAGCTTCTTCTCCTAAAGTTTTTGGACTAATGATCGCAATTCATCTTTCAAGGCGTTATATTTATCCCTGGAATACGCGGCAGCAAGTCTATCTTCACAATTCTGCCTGCTTTTATTAATTTTTCCACAAATCACTCTACCGCTTTCAGTCAGTATAACATTTTTACTTCTTCTGTCTGCGGTACAATCAAGCCGATCGATAAATCCCTGTTGGAAAAGTTTTTCAATAACCCTGCTTCCCCGGGAGAGGGATAAATCCATCCTTTTTGAAAACTCATGGCAGGTGATCTTTTCCCCTATCTTAATACAAAGTAATGCTCTATATTCTGCCAGCGACAAGCCCAGGTTCTCCCTGATATCATCTTCTTTGGCCTTGCATTTATTCTTAATTTCTGTCAGGATTTCTATTATTTTATTTTCTTTCACAAAAATACTCCTTGACAATTATTGCTATTAACAAGTATAATACATAAAATAATGATAGTCAATAGAGAAAGGAGCACAAAATGCCGATATTTTCGTACAACTGCCAAAAATGCAATAATGAATTTGAGCTTCTTGTCGGGGTAACAGCCGACAAAGCTGATTTGGAATGCCCTAAATGCAAAAGCAAATCCATAAAAAAAGCCACAAGCTCATTCAGTGTGCGTAATGCAAATACGAATGACTCAAGCTGTGCTACCGGGACATGTTCTACAGGAAAATGCCCGACTTGTTTCTAAAGGAGAAAAATATCATGGAACACTTAACCAAAGAAACTTTTAAACAAAAGGTTTTTGATTATGAAGACGATAAAGAATCAAAATTTAAAGGCGATAAACCTTGTATTATAGATTTTTACGCTGATTGGTGCGCCCCATGTAAAATGGTTGCCCCTATTCTGGAGGAACTTGCCAAGGATTATGAAGGAAAAGTGGATATCTACAAGGTAAACACTGAAGAACAGGGGGAATTGGCTCAGGCTTTTGGCATAATGAGTATACCTAGTATTCTCTTCGTCCCAAAAGATGGAAAACCCCAGATGGCCCAGGGTGCATTACCAAAAAAATCATTCGAAGAATCTATCAAGACAGTCTTAAAAGTCGAGTAATTCCCAGGAGTTTTTCTGCCCCAAATTTAATTTTTTTTTGTCTTTTCCCCTTATTCGTTATATTCTAGGAAAAACTAATATTTTTCTGGAGCTGCTATGCATAAAAAACGAGCATTGGGTTTGTTTGGGATTTTCTTTTTTGTCTTTCTTTTTTTCGGAACATTCGATTTTGCGGTCCTGAGAGAAACCAGCCAGGCTACTAAAGCAGAAGACCGGCTTTATGCCTGGGAGAAGCAGAAAAAAATGAGGCAAATCTCTCCTTTCAAAAACATAAAATGGCGACCGGTCGGCCCGAAATTTCAGGGCGGCCGGATCGAAACTATTGCGTCTCATGCCGACAATTCCGCCACAATTTATGTAGGCTTCGGGGCCGGGAACATCTGGAAAACAGAAAACCAAGGGACTACCTGGAAGCCGGTTTTCGAACAGGAGTCCACATTTGCCATTGGCGATATTGAAGTTGCAAAATCTGACCCGGATATTGTGTGGGCCGGAACAGGAGAGAGTCTTATGGCCCGGAGTTCCTTCGCTGGAACAGGGGTATTTAAATCCGAAAACGGCGGCCTGACCTGGAAGAATATGGGGCTGCCCGAATCCCACCATATCGGACGAATTGTAATTGACCCTGAAAATCCCAAGATCGTCTATGTGGCTGCTCTGGGGCATCAATATACATTTAATAAAGAAAGAGGCCTGTATAAGACAACAGATGGGGGGCTTACCTGGAATAAAAGCCTCTATATATCTGAGAAGGTCGGAGTTGTTGATGTAGTTATGGACCCGTCCGACAGCCGCATTCTCTATGCAGCAGCATGGGAAAGGGACAGAAAGGCCTGGAACAAACTTATAAACGGAGAAGGCAGCGCCGTCTATAAGACAACAGATGCGGGCCTTTCCTGGAATAAACTAACTGCAGGATTACCTTACGGGAAATACATCGGGCGAATCGGCCTAGCTACTGCTCCTTCAGCCCCCGCAACAATATATGCGGTAGTTGATAACCAAACGCCAATAAAAACCCAGGGACGCAACAGGAGGATCGGAGGAGAGGTATACCGGTCCAACGACCGGGGAGAGACCTGGCCTAAAACCCATTCCAAAGCTTTATTTGCCGGCGTAAATTATTCTTTTGGTGATATCAGGGTTTCACCAGAGGATGAGAACAAAGTATATGTTTTGGGTGTTAATCTAATGGCCTCGGAAGATGGCGGCCGGACTTTTCACCCCATCAAAGGCACTGTGGTCCATCTTTTATATCACAGCACCCGGGCCCTCCACTTAGACCAACACGACCTCTGGATCGATCCGAAAGATCCTGACCGATTGCTGCTCGGTAATGACGGCGGTTTATTTATCAGCCGGGACCGGGGCAAAAACTGGCTGCATGTCAACAATATACCAACTGCCGAGTTTTACGCGATCTCCCTAGATATGGCGGAACCGTATAATATCTACGGCGGCACCCAGGATAATTCCGCCCTTTTCGGCCCTGCCAACCAAGAAATAGAGGACGGCATACGAGATCCCTGGCAGCATATCTGGATCGACCTCTGGGGTGGGGGGGATTCTTATTTTACCCTGGCAGACCCTGAAACTGCCGGGATAATCTATTATGAACAGCAGTTCGGCCCTTTAAAGCGGAAAAATATGTAAACCGGCACAACAAAATATATTCAGCCTAAAGCAAAAAAAGGAGAATCCGATCTTCGTTATAATTGGATGACTCCTTTTTTGATCTCACATTACAACTCCTCTACTCTTTATTACGGAGCCAACAAACTGTTCAAATCAACGGATAAGGGAGATAATTGGACCTGTATAAGCCCAGACCTATCCACCCAGCCCGGTCCGGAAAAACAGGGCGACGTCCCATATGGAGCTATCACTACGCTCTCGGAATCACCACTTCAGCCCGGCCTGCTCTATGCCGGCACTGACGACGGCAATGTGTATGTGACCCGCGCTGATGGCGCCGATTGGACCCTGATAAAAGACGGCCTTCCCGACAAATGGGTCAGCCGGGTAGTCGCCTCCGCTTTTGAAGAAGGGACTGTGTTTGTTTCTTTGACGGGGTACCGGGACGACGACTTCAGCACTTATGTTTTTCAGTCCAATGATTTTGGCTCTAACTGGAAATCGATCACAGGGAACCTTCCCGCTGAATCCATTAATGTTATCCGCGAAGATCCCGGAAATAAAAACATACTTTATTTAGGCACAGATCACGGCGGGGTATATGTTTCTATAGACCAGGGTAAATCATGGCATTCATTGTGCAATGACCTGCCTATGACCCCGGTGCATGATATTGCAGTCCATCCACGAGACCGGGAGCTTGTAATCGGCACTCATGGACGCAGTGCTTTTGTCCTGGACATTGCTCCGCTCCAGGATTTCAGCAGCGAAGTTATGGAGAAAAAAGCTCATCTTTTCCCAGTCAGACCAGCACTTATTCCTCAAAGCCGAGACTACCAGGGGGATTGGGCTCTGGAAACCCGGCTAAAGGCACGGATCTATTATTATCTGAAAGAAGACCAGATTGTTAATATCAAGATCATTGACGCTGAAGGAAAGGCGGTTAAACAGTTGACCGGCAGTCAAGATGCAGGGATCAATCTGGCGGAATGGGATCTATCCCTTGATACAATGGCAGCGGATAAGTCCGTCTTCGCGCGGGGATCATCCCTGGCCAAGCCTGGCGAATATAGGGTCAGAATCGAGGTGGACGGTCAAGTCCTGGAAGGCAAAATACGTGTAGACCGCCCCAAGCCGGCAAAACTGGGATACTTAAAGTAATAAGCCCTTAATAACAAACATCTCCATCTGAAATCCACATTAATCAGTATCAAAGCAAAATCAAGCGGAATATTTGATGCCTATCTTTGTATATATAAATGAAAGAATAATTTAAAAAAAGGAGGCATAGAGATGAAAAAGATTATTTTAGTAAACATTTTAATTTTAACTCTTTTCCTTGGAGGCCTGGCAGAAGCAGATGAGAAGCCTGGTTATGGCAACCTATCCTTTATAGTCTGGAAGTCAGATAAAGGATTATCAGACACAGCTAAAAAGATAGGGACTCTGATTCCTGATGTACTTAGAGAAAGCTGGCTATATAGAATAGTTTCAGTCAATTTATCAAAAAACAAGCCCTATAAAAAAATTTTCGATAAAGATAACTTCCGATTTGAACTGACAATAGAGCACACCGGCCGCTTAAAGATTAAAGTTATTGAAAACGATATAGAGCTTTTCGAGTTTGGCCATAGAAAATCATCATCTGTCCGGTATCTATTCCATGGAGCTGATGGGATGGTTTATATGATCGAGGCGATTTACAGCATTGACAACCACGCTTTCGGCTTGGTCTCGCCGGGCATCATCAAAGGATAGCCGGAAAGACTTTTGGGATAATGAAATTAAAAATGATGGGAAGGAATAGCCAAGATCGGAGTCCTACTGTGAGATATCACCTTTTCAGTGGTGCTGCCTAAGAAAAACCGCTCTATTTTCCCGGGGCCGCAGGTGGACATTACAATAAGATCAAAATTTCCTTCCTCAGCATAATCAACAATACCGGTAGCAGCATTAAAGGAACGGGTTACGTTCTCAGAGATTTTGATATCTTCAGCCTCTCTTTTTTTCCTCTGCCTCAGTTTCTCTACCAATCCATCCATCATCTCCTCCAGAACCCGGGGGGAGAATTCATGGTCATGCAGTTCCAGCACATGTAAAAACATCAGCTCGGAATCAAAGCCTTTAGCAAAGTCCCAGGCAAAATCTCTCTCCACCTCTTCATGTTCAGAAAAATCAGTGGGAACCAGGATCTTGTTAAACTTTATCTCTCCCCCTTTCTTTCTGGGAAAGAGGATCGGCACAGAAGAATTTCTCAAAACGCGATTGGCAACACTGCCTAAAAACAGTTTCTCAATCCCTGACAATCCTTTTTTCCCCATAACTATAAGATCGGCCTGCTCTTCTTCCGCAGTTTCAATTATCTTCTTAGCATCACTCCCCTCTTTTACTACAGATTTGAAGGAAACCTCTTTGTTCTTTTCCATTTCATCCAGCCGATTTTTCATGTCAGTTTTAATCAGCTCCACTCTTCTTATCAGATCTCCCTTGACTGAGGTGACTGTACTGTAGAGTGCCGGGGAAAAATCCGGCACAACATGCATAGCTATCAGTTCCGCATCAAAAGTTTTGGCAAAAGCTTCAGCATAGGCAAACGTTTCCTGAGCTTCATCTGAAAAATCCGTAGCCCAGAGTATCTTTTTAAAAAGTTTAGACATTTAGCACTCCTCTCTCTTATAGGGATATTTTAACAAGAATAATTAAAAAGGCAAGCAAAAATGGCCTGACCGCTGTGAACTTGTTGACAATCTTTATTTTTACTATAGAATATATAAACTTACAGATTACACTAAAGGCCTCTATAATGAAAAACAAGTTACAGCTATTACTTGCATTACTTCTATTTTCCCTATTATTGGGATGGATAAAACCGGGCATAGCCGCAACTATTTCAAAAAATGATAATAAAAACTTTATCAAAGATGAAATGAAGTGGCGGGAAAAGCGGGATAAACAGATGCGTTCCCAGGATAGCTGGCTGACTATTACTGGACTTTACTGGCTCAAAGAAGGAGAAAACAGTTTCGGTACCGATCCTGCGAATAAAATCATACTCCCTCAAGACTCCGCTCCTTTATTAGCAGGAAAATTTATCTTTAATAAAGGGATAATAACCGTTGTTACCCAACTGGGAGTGAATCTCAAGGCGCAAAATATACCAATAACTCGTAAGATTCTTAAAACAGACGATTCTGGAAAACCTGACATCATCGCTCTCAATGATTTAAGGATGTGGGTCATTAAAAGAAGTGGGAAATATGCCATCCGTTTAAGAGACCTTAACACCAGGGCTTATAAAAACTATCAAAAATTGGATTATTTCCCTCCATCAGAAAAATACAAAATTGTCGCAGATTTTATCCCTTACTCTAATCCTAAAAAAGTCACTGTAAACACTGAAATCGGTACAAAAAGCCAGATGTCCTCTCCCGGATATGTTAAATTTAAAATCAACAGCCAAGAATTCCAGCTAAAAGCATTCAGAGGAGGCTCAAAAAAACTTTTTTTCATTTTTAAGGATGAAACAAACGGAAAAGATACCTATGAAGCTTCAAGGTTCATGGAATCTAACCTCTTGGATGGGGGAAAAGTCGATTTAAACTTTAATAGAGCCTATAATCCTCCCTGCGCATTTACTCCTTATGCAACCTGCCCTTTACCCCCTCCTCAAAATTATCTCAAGATCCGTATCGAAGCCGGAGAGAAAAAATACCGGAGCAAGGTTAAAGATAAATTAAAATGATTACCAGCCCAAACAAGGAGCTTAAACAGTTCATTTCTCCAGAGAAAGCTCTCTCCCATCCCTGGAGCAGCGGTCTAGTTGAAATTCCAGCCGGAAAAGTCATCAGGATCAGCACTACCTGGAACCGCCGCGATTATCTCGACCGCATTCGAGCGAGAATCAGCTCTTTCAGGATGCGGCATGAAATTCCCCCGGGACTCTATGCTGTAGGTAACCCGGATGAAAAGTCCCCTGTTCTTATCTCAGCTAATTATAAACTCAGCTTTGATATGCTTCGGCGGGAACTGGATGAGTTTGACGCTTGGGTCCTGGTGCTTGATACTAAAGGCATCAATGTCTGGTGCGCAGCCGGAAAAGGTACGTTTGGGACAAAGGAGTTGGTGGAGAAAATCAGGGCAGTTGGGCTGGATTCTATTGTAAAACACCGCCGGATAATTGTCCCCCAATTGGGAGCACCGGGAATCCATGCCCATGTAATCCATAAAACTACCGGATTTTATGTTTCCTTCGGCCCTATCTATGCCCGGGATTTAAAAGCTTATATTCAGGCTGGTTATAAAGCTACTGCTAAGATGCGGGCCGTCCATTTTTCTTTTTGCGACCGGTTTGCCCTCACACCCATGGAACTCGTCCCGGCTCTAAAAAAGTCCTGGCTTTTCCTTATAGCCGTTTTAATTCTCTTTGGCCTCCAGCCATCAGGGATTCTTTTCAAAGACGCTGCAATTGGAGGGTTCCCCTTTTTATTACTGGGAGCAGGTGCCTTGCTGTTTGGAGCATTTTTTACTCCAATACTGCTACCTTTTATTCCTTTCCGGTCATTTGCCCTAAAGGGCTACATCATGGGAATC
>JAUWTR010000008.1 GCA_030614645.1 Candidatus Aminicenantota bacterium | reverse complement strand
CGAATACTATTTTGACCTGATTTTCACCTATGCCGGCAGTTTTTATCTCCTCTAAAATAGGAGGCAGTACAATCTTCGAAGGAGCAGGCCGGGTAATATCGCTGACAAGAATCACAACCCGGTCATCAGGGGAAACAAGCTCTTTAAGCCGCTTGCTCTTAATAGGCTCAGCCAGGGCCCGCCTTACTTCAGCAGCCGGGTCGTCAACTCCCTCTTTATCCTCAGGTTTTATCATCCCCAGGAAATTGGAGTCGGGAATATCAAGAGAGACTATTTTTTTTCCGTAATTTAAATCGACTTTCATCTATTTTTCCAACCCATGAATAATTCAGGTTAATTCAATCTTAAAAACAGATAACAAAAGTGTCAAGCGAGAAAACACCAAAAGTTCCTGCTTTACTTTGACATCCGAACTTTCATATGATATTACGGCTCATATGGAATCTATTTCTGCCAAGCGCCTCCCCTATTCAAAAATCCGGGTGATGTTTGATGCTGCTAAAAAACTGGAAAAACAGGGCAGAGATATCATCCATCTAGAGATCGGCCGGCCTGACTTTAACACACCCCAGCACATCGTAGAAGCAGCTATCGAGGCTTTAAAGGCAGGAAAGCACCACTACTCGGCTAATGCCGGCATTATCGAGCTGCGGGAAGCAGTAGCTGAAAAATACGCATCTGAATATAAACTGAATTTCTCTCCAGAATCTGAGATCGTAATCACAAACGGAGTGGCAGAAGGAGTCTTCCTGGTAATAAATGCCCTGCTTGATCCGGGAGATCAGGTTTTAAGCCCTGACCCACGTTGGGTCAATTACGAACCGGATGCTTACACAAACTTTGTTGAACCAACAAGTTATACCCTGTTTGAGGAAAAAAACTTCCAACCTGATCCTGAGGAGCTGGAGGAAAAAATCACCCCCCGGACAAAAATGTTGATTTTAGCCAGCCCCTCCAATCCTACCGGGGGAGTCACAGGTAAAAAAATTCTGGAACAGATCGCTGCGTTGGCTGAAAAACATAACCTCATAGTTGTAAGCGATGAGATCTACGAAAAGATCATCTATCCTCCTGCAGAACACATCTGTGCCGCATCCTTAGAAGGATTGCAAGAACGAACAATAGTACTGAACGGATTCTCAAAATTTTACTCGATGACAGGCTGGCGGCAGGGATATGCTGTAGGGCCGCAAAAATTAATAGATCCGCTATTACGTTACCACCAATACATGATAACTTCGACCAACACCTTTGCCCAATGGGGTGCGGTGACAGCGCTTAAGGGAGACCAGAATCCGTCTCTTATAATGCTGGACAAATTCCGGAAACGCCGGGACTTTATTCACACTGCAATAAATGAAATTCCCGGGTTTTCCTCTACACTACCGGCCGGAGCTTTTTATCTCTTCCCCTCTATTAAAGAAACAGGGCAAAGTGGAATTCAGGTCGCAGAGATGTTACTTGAAAAAGCCGGAGTAGCAACAGTCGCTGGTGAGTATTTCGGTATAAAAGGAGCCGGGCACATCCGGATATCCTATGCCAATTCTATGGAAAACCTTAAAACTGCGGTTAAGAAAATTAAAGCTGTTATGAAAAACAATAAATAGTAAGTTGATAATGGAGGTATTAATGCAGAAAAATAAAACTCTATCTTTAAGATCTTCAGCTCTGCTGCTTTTATTTATTTTATTGATAATATCTCCTCTTCCAGCCCAGAACCAGATCACAAGCCCCAAAGAACATTTCGGACACAACATCGGTGATGACTATTTCCTGGCCACTTATACCCAGATGACAGAATACTGGAAAAAACTCGCTTCAGAATCCGACCGGATGATCCTTGAGGATATTGGCATAACTGAAGAAGGCCGGACCATGGTCATGGCAATTATTACTTCCCCTGATAATCATAAAAACCTTAACCATTATCGGGAGATATCAAAAAAAATGGCTCTGGCAGAAGGACTCAAAGAAGGCGAGGCCCGAACATTAGCCGCAGAAGGCAAAGCTGTAGTCTGGATCGATGGCGGCCTGCATGCTACCGAAGTCGTAGGCGCCCAGCAGGAGATCGAACTGGTCTTTCAGATGGTCAGCCGCAATGACACCGAAACCCTGAGCATCCTTGACAATGTCATCCTTCTGGCAACAATAACCAATCCCGACGGCATGGACCTTGTCAGTAAATGGTATATGCGGGAATCCGACCCTGCTAAACGCTCAACCAGGGGACTTCCCCGCCTATATCAAAAATATGTCGGACACGACAATAACCGCGACTTCTATATGGTAACCCAAAAAGAATCTGAAGCTGTTTGCAGGGTCCTGTACGAGCAGTGGTTTCCCCAGATCATATACAACCACCATCAGACCGGCCCCTCAGGGTGTGTGCTTTTTGCCCCGCCTTTCCGGGAACCACACAGCTATAATTTCGACCCCCTCTTAATTCTGGGAGTCACGACCGTTGGTAATGCCATGCACAGCCGCTTTGCTGCAGAGGGGAAACCCGGGGCTGCTATGGGAGATATCGCCGGTTACCAGACCTGGTGGAATGGATGTCTGCGCTGTACTCCCTATTTCCACAACATGATCGGCATCCTTACAGAGATGATCGGCAATCCCACTCCCATGGAAATCCCCTTTATCCCAGACAGACATCTACCAAGTGGAGATTACCCCTTTCCCATCGCTCCCCAAAAATGGCACTTCCGTCAATCCATAGAATACTCTATGACAGCAAACCGGGCCATTCTTGATCTGGCTGCCAAGTTACGGGAAAACTTCCTTTTTAATATTTTCCGTATGGGGAAAAATTCAATCGAATACGGAAGCAGCGATCACTGGACTATAGACCCAAGCCGCATCAAAGCGGTTGAGGAAGCAATAAATAAAGACAAACCCAAAATGACAGGTTCTGGCCGCTCCCAGGGATATCCTCCCAAATACTATCATAATGTCCTCCACAACCTAGATGCCCGGGACCCGCGGGGATATATCCTGCCATCTGACCAGGCTGATTTCTTGACTGCAGGAAAATTCGTAAATACTTTAATCAAGAATGGAATTACAGTATTACAAGCAACCGATTCTTTTAAAACCGGAGCTAAAATCTATCCGCAGGGCTCTTACATAATTAAGACCGCCCAGGCTTTCCGTCCTCACATCCTGGATATGTTGGAACCTCAATATTACCCGGATAAACCATCTTCAGCCGGTGTAACTCTCAGGCCTCCCTATGACAGCGCCGGCTACACCCTGGCCTTTCAGATGGGAATAGAATTTGACCGTATCCTGGAAGGATTCGACGGCCCTTTCGAAAAAATCAAAGGGCTTGTCCAACCTTCTCCCGGCAGAATACACGGCCTAGGAAAAGCCGGTTTTCTGCTGTCCCACAAAACAAATGATTCCTTTATTGCTGTAAACCATCTGCTTAAAAGCGGAGAAAAAGTGTTCTGGCTTCAGAATCCCCTTAAAATAAACAACAGGTTATTTTCCGCAGGCGCCATATATATCCCGGCCGCCGCCTCTACAGCAACAAAGGTCAGTAAACTAGCTGCTGAACTCGGGTTGAATTTTTTCGCCATGGATAAAAAACCAACCGGCGCTGCTTTAGCTTTAAAGCCGACCAGGATCGGCTTGTGGGACCGCTACGGCGGCTCTATGTCCTCTGGTTGGGTACGCTGGATCCTGGAAAATTTCGACTTCAACTTCGAAGTAGTCTTCCCTCAGACACTCGACGCGGGTAACCTTAGAGAACAATTCGATGTCCTCATCTTTGTGGGCGGCGCCATTCCCTCAAAAGAAAGGTCTTCCTCCCAGCCCTCCTGGAGGCGGTCCAGCCCTGACCCTGAAACCATACCGGCAGAATTCAGGCAAATGTTGGGTTCTGTCACAGCAGAAAAGACAATCCCCCAACTGCACAAATTCCTCAAGCAAGGAGGCACTGTTCTTACTATCGGAAGTTCCAACAATCTCGCATCCCACCTCGAACTCCCACTTGTTGACCCTCTTACCGAAAAAAACCCTGATGGAAAATCAACTCCCCTGCCATCAGATAAATTTCTCATTCCCGGTTCAATACTTCAGGTACGTGTTAATAATACCCATCCGCTGGCTTTCGGCATGCCGGAAAAAGCGGATGTCTATTTTAACCGGAGCCCTGTATTTGACCTGCTGCCGGAGGCATCATTTGAAAAAATCAGCCAGGTTGCTTGGTTTGATACTGACACCCCCCTGCGCAGCGGTTTAGGCAGAGGGCAGCACTATCTCAAAGGTACTGCCGCAGTCATTGCAGCTGAAGTAGGAAAAGGCAAGCTCTTTTTACTCGGCCCGGAGATCACCTTCCGCGCCCAGCCGCACGGAAATTTTAAGTTTCTGTTCAATGGGATATATTATGGAGGAGCAAAATTAACAGAATTTTAAAAGGTTGGTTCCAACAGCAGCTTTATACCCAAATATTTGTCTGCATCCTGATCGGGATCGCACTTGGTTATATTCTGGGCCCAAAAGCATCAGTCATCAAACCTATAGGCGATATATTCATCCGCCTGCTTATGATGCTGATAGTTCCTCTTACATTTTTTACCCTAATAAGTGGGATAACCAAGCTGGAAGACCTGCGTTCTTTTCGCTCCCTGGGCGGAATGATCCTTCTATATTATGCTGCTTCCTCCCTTATTGCATGCACCCTCGGTATGGTAACTGCTCTTGTGATCCAGCCTGGAAAAAAGGCCATCGGGCTTCTGGATGCGGGAAGAAAGATCGAAGCCTCGAATTTCAACTTTGTTGACAATCTTGTTTCCTGGTTTCCTAAGAACCCCATAGAAGCAATGTCTCAGGGCAATATGCTGCAGATTATAATCTTCTCGATTATCGTTGGGGTGGGCCTGCTGGCTCTTGGGAAAAAAGGCCAGAGTCTCATTAAGCTTATAAATGACGGCGCTGACCTTATGATCGTTATCACAGAATTTGTTATGAAGACCGCCCCTTATGGGATCTTGGCCCTGGTGGCCAATATGGTCGCTTCTATGGGAGGGAAAATGCTGGCAGAAGTTGGACGTTTTATTGCGGCAGATTATATTGCTTTAGGTATACTGCTTGTTTTTTTATACCCTCCCCTGCTCAAATTGTTAGGAAAACTCAGCCCGAACCGCTTCTACCGCAATATCGCACCAGCCATGCTGGTAGCCGGAAGTACTACTTCAAGCGGAGCCACTCTGCCAATATCCATGGCAGTTGCTGAGGGCAACCTGGGAGTGTCGGAGAAAGTATGGGGATTCACACTTCCTCTGGGAGCGACTGTCAACATGAACGGCATGGCAGCAGCCATAGGCGTTATCGCAGTGTTCGCCTCCAATCTCTATGGAGTGACTATCACTCCGACTTTGATGCTGCAGTTTATGTTCCTCGGCCTGGTACTCTCTATCGGCACGGCTGGTGTAAAAGGCGCCGGGATCGTAATCTCCGGCATATTACTCCAATCTCTAAATATGCCCCTGACGCTTATCCCTATTCTTGCCTCCCTCTGGCCGGTGCTTGATATTGGACATACTACATGCAATGTTACTGGTGACCTGGTCGGCACAGCAATAGTCGGCTCTCGTATGAAACTAATCGATAAAAAAGTATTTAATAGTAAAAAACTTGCATCTTCTATAAATAAAAAATAGGTTATTCATAAAAAAATATCGATAATAAATAGAAATTACATCAAAAACGAAGGGAGGTCATCATTATGATATTAACATCTAAAACAAATTTACTCAGCAAAATATCTCTTCTGCTATTTATTCTGGTTATCTATACAACCACAATTCAGGCAGAGCAGGGAAACCAGTTTAAGGAAGCTTACCTTAAACCGCCGGCATCCGTGCAAGATTTACTCACCCGGGATAGGCATTACGATACTTTAAACAACCTAAGCCCTGATGGGACTCATTTTTTAATACCCATAAGCTCCCAATTTTCCTCACTCAAACTTATGACCCAAAAAACCTACAGATTGGGCATGCTGGAGATCTGCCCGGATGTAAACCGGGAATGGCGGCTTTCAACCTATGGGACAAAAAAGCTTAAGATATATTCTTTAAGCCAGAGGAAAAGCTGGAATATCGGGCTTCCTGAAAATATCTTTGTAAGTGACATGACCTGGTCTCAGGATGGAAAAAAGATCGCCTTTCTGGCCCATTTTCCCAAAGGAACCCAGGTATGGACTGCTGATGTCCGGAGTGGTAAAGCCGAAGCCCTGAATAAAATCTTTGTAATGGCCACTTTGACAGGCCGCCGCCGTAGGGGGAGCTCCTCCTCAGCTTCACAGATGCTACAGTGGACACCTCAAGGGACAGTTATAACCCTTCTTGTTCCGGAAAATAGAGGCCCGGAGCCAAAGAGGAGTCCAATTCCTGACTCTCCCATCATCCGCCACACACGCAAGAAGGATTCCCCGACGTCTACATACCCTTTTCTTATGAGGACATCTCATGACAAAAAGCTTTTTAAATATTATACCACTGCCCAGCTGGCAGAGTTTGCTCCAGGAAAAGCTCCCCGGAAAATAGGCGAACCAGCCATGTATATGAGTATCTCCTTAAGTCCGGACGGAAAATATATTCTTGCAGAAAAAATTGTTGAGCCGTTTTCCTATATCGTAAGTTACAGTAGCTTTCCCCTCGAACTTCAGGTAATGGATCTGAGCGGAAACATCCTGGCAACTGTCAGGGAAATCCCGCTTCGGGAAGCAGTGGCAGGAAGTGGAAGAGACAGGTCTCAGGATGATCTTCCCCGGGATGTGGCCTGGAGACCTGACGGAAAAGGTCTGTCATTCCTATGGAAAGAGCCAAAAGAAAAAAACAAGCAAGATGAGGAGGAAGAAGAAGAAAGTAATAGCGGTTCAAGAAAAGACAGGTTGATGCTGTTGGCACCACCCTTTTCTATGGATGAAACCACCACCCTTATCACCAGCAAAAAAAGCCTCAGCAGCATCTCATATGCCCCCAACGGCCGCTATGTTTTTGCCAAGCTCAGCGGGAGAGGTGAAGACGGGCAGACCGGGACTGATCTGGCCGCTTTTGACCTTAGTCAAACTCCTCCCATAAAAACCATACTGCTTAAAGATATGGAAACCAAAGACCCGCTTAAATTTCCCGGAGATATCATAACTCAATCCACAGGCAATGGAGTTAACTTTACTCTTCTTTCCAGTGATGGAAAATCAATATATCTCGAAGGCCGGGGGTATAAAGAAAATTTCAAGCCCCAGCCTTATATCGACAAAATAGAGATATCTACCGGCAAAAAAGAAAGGCTCTTTGAAGGCGCAAAAGATTTCTACGAACGTCCGCTGGTCCCGCTTGACAATGATCTAAACCGTATTATTATCAGCCGGGAATCTAAAACTGCTTTTCCCAACAGCTATCTATGGGAAAAAGACGGAACAGGAGAGAGACTAACAAATAATAAGATCCCTTACCCGGAATTAAAGGCCAGTAAAAGAATCGATTTTGAGTTTACCCGCAGGGACGGTCTTGAGATCCAGGGCCGGATCTCACTTCCCCCTGGTTATAAAAAAGGGACCCGGGTTCCCGCTGTCTTTTGGACATATCCAAGCGAATATCAATCATTTAAAGATTACAAACGTTCTGCCATACGAGGAGACAATCACAATGCTTTCCAGCGCTTCAGCACCCGGAATGCATCGGATATATGGCTGACACAAGGGTACGCAGTAGTTGTGCCGGATATTCCTATTATCGGCAAGGGAAACACTTACAACAACAATTTCATCGCTCATTTGGTTGACTCTATGTATGCCGCCATCCGCAAAGTCGGTAATCTCGGTTATGTTGATGTCGATCGTCTCGGCCACGGCGGCCACAGTTACGGTGCCTTTTCCACTGCGAATATTCTGGCGCACTCCCCCTTCTTTAAAGCAGGAATTGCCGGTGACGGAGCATACAACCGGACTCTTACTCCAATGACTTTTCAGCGGGAACGGCGTTTTATCTGGGAAGCCCAGGACATATACCTGGAAATGTCCCCCTTTTTCCAGGCAGACCATATCGATACTCCGCTTCTCATGTACCATGGAGCTGTAGATAATAATACCGGCACCTTCCTGATACAATCAGAACGCATGATCCAGGCGCTGACCGGATTGGGAAAAAACGCTGTACTCTACATATATCCTTTTGAATCCCATGGGCCCCGCTGTAAAGAGACCTATATGGATATGTGGGCCCGCTGGCTGGAATTTTTCGACACTTATGTTAAACAATAAAATTCCAAAGAGAATGGCAAATTAAGCACTGTTTCCTTCTCCTTGTAACCAATAACCCAAAATAAGAGTTTTATATTATGTTTATCTGAATGATTTAAGATAAATTAAATTACATATTATCAGGCAGTGCTAAAAATGTTATTATAGGCAGGATAGAAAAGGAGTTGAAATTGCTAAAAGACCTAAAAAAAATACAAATCGCCACTATGTTGATCTTTATATCAACAGTTTTCCTTAATGCCCAGGTCAAATCAACCGGTTCCATATCCGGAAAAGTTATTGATACAGAAGCCAAGGCTCTCGCCAATGTAAGTGTTACTATCAAAGGGCCTGCTCTGCTGGTGCAGTTATTTGTAGCCACTGAACAGGACGGCACCTTTTGGTTCCCCCAACTCCCACCTGGAAAAGGATACACACTTAACATAGAACTCCCTGGATATAAGACGGATATCCGGAAAGGATTCGATATCAAAGCAGGAAAAAATATATTTCTAACCATTACAATGGAAACCAGCTCTACAGGGGAAAAAGTTATATCACCCGCGCATAACCCGTCTGTAAATTTAAGGACATCAAAAACTTCTCTTAATTTTTCAAAAGACCTGATCCGCAATATCCCCATGTCACGTGACCTGCATGAAATCATAAAAGCAATCCCTGGTTCAGTATCTGACGAAAAAAGTCTTAACCGCATTTCCAGTATCTCTGGCGGCACCTTATCAGGCAATCAATACTATTTTGAGGGAATATCTTTCAACGACCCGATCACTATGTATCCCATAACCAATATCAATATAGATGTTTACGAAGAAGTCGAGATGGGAATCGCAGGCCATCAGGCTGACACTGAAATAGCAGATGGGGGTTATATCAATATCATAGCAAAATCCGGCGGAAACGACTTTCAAGGCAATGCCTTATTTGAATATTATAACCATGATATGCAGAAAAGTCTTTTAAGTAAAGAGGAACTGGAAGCAGTAGCATTGAAAAAACCTGCCGGCATAAACTCACAAAGAGACCTGTCACTTTCCATGGGAGGAGCGTTATGGAAAGGCTTGGCTTGGTATTTCTTAAATGCCCGCAATTTTAACTGGACCCGGAATTTTAGCCACATTAACTGGGATCAAACTCAGGCAACTGGCGAAAAATACATGGAAATAGATGAAGCCCCCCACTCCGAGTACAATCTCTTTGGAAAATTGACAACTAATCCGATGCAAAAGCTCCGCATTACAGCTTCCTATAACCTGGCTTCTATCTATGAAAATTTTTATGCCAGCCAACTAGAAAATTATCTTGACAGCTCCGCTATCAGCAAACGGCGTAAGGAAATAAGCCATTTAATAATAGGAAATGTCTATTATGTTATGCAGAAAAATTTTTTCTTGGATGCTCGGGTTGGATACATCCACCGCATTTTCCCTCTTCTCTACGGTGAAAATGCCTTGGCCGGCGAACCACGCTTATATGACAGATATTATGATATGTACACAAATAACCCGCCCTATCAAGATATCCGGACCCAGCAAAGAATCAACTCAGGTTTGACCGGTTCCCTTTTTGCCGATAATGTCTTGGGGAGCAGCCATGAATTGAGGTTCGGGGCCGAATATGAGTGGAATGAGAACAGGTCGAATTTTTGGAGAGAAAATCCCTTTTATATTCATTATTACCAAGGCAGTATCTATGCCTACCCTGACTCTGAAACTTCCAATCGAACCCAGCTTTATGCCTATACCTGCGGACTGGCAAGTGGAGCATCTATTCAGAAGACCGTAAAATCCCGTATCAGCATTTTTGCCCAGGATAGCTTTACGATCGGCGGGCGCCTGACTGTTAATCAGGGATTTCGAGCTAATTACAGCAACGGTAATTTTCCTGGACAAATGCAATACGGATCTGCTGATACATATGGGATCTTCGACATCCTCCCCGGCTTAGGCTTACAATATAAAGGTTTCTCTACCCAAGCGATCAATGCTTTAAACTGGATAAACATATCTCCCCGTATCGGATTTGCTTTTGACATTTTTAATGACGGCAAAACCCTTATCAAAGGCTCTTTCGCCCGCAACTTTGAATACCTTATGCACAATCATTTTAATCAGTTAAACCCAGTATCCCCCCGCTTGAGCTCCTGGTATTGGACAGATATAAATTACGACCAGATTCCGGACGTTAATGATTCCTATACAGCGCTTTACCTTGCTGATGACCCTGAAGTATATACCCTTGCAGATAAACTGGATACCAAGGCCTCGGCTCCTTTTACTGACGAATACACCCTAGGTCTCGAAAGAGAAATAGCGCGTGATATCAGTGCCGGGATTACTTTCATCTATAAACACAAACAGAATATATTAGCAGGTGTCAATGATTATGGATCTGGTGCAGACGAAGCTTGGAAAGGTTACAGCCCTGACAGTCCCTACTGGGAAAAGTTTGAATTCATGGATCCGGGCGAAGACGGTATTTTTGGTACTAATGACGATAATTCAGCTTTTTGTTACGCTGAATTAGCCGAATCACCTGGCAGCCGGCACCTTTATTTTACTAACCTGGAAACAGGTTTCCGCAAATATGCCGCCCTCCAGTTTATATTCAATAAACGAATGTCCTATAACTGGCAGTTGCTGGCTTCGATCATCTGGAGCAAGACCTGGGGTAATATTGGAAATACAATGACTTACAACACTCCTAATGATTTGCTATATTCAGAAGGCCGGCTGGATTACGACCGCCCGCTTAATATAAAAATCCAGAGTTCTGTTATCCTTCCTTATGACTTTGTCTTAAGCGCTTATTTTAATCACCGCTCCGGCTCACCCTGGAACAGGACGGTAACAGTCTATATCCCGGAAGACACAAAATATTGGGACCCAGGAGCATGCTACACAATTCCAACTGAAGAAAAAGGCGCCAGGAGAACTCCATCATTAACCTATTTAGACCTTAGAATCGAGAAAAGCTTCGCTCTGGGCAAAGCTACATCTATAAGTGGATATATCGATATATTGAATGCTTTGGGAAAAAGCGGCTATCAGGTTGTCTCAAACTCAGGCGGCTTCCTTGACTACCGGGACCCCGACAATCCGACTTATGAAAGGTATGTGGATTACAGTAATATTTACGGCCCTTACACAAGCAGAATCATCAAGTTCGGCCTGAGATTTAATTTTTAAACTCAAATCCTAGAACTTTCCGTAAAGTTTTATTTCCAGTCGTGTTTTTTAGAGTGGCAAATATTTTATTCCGCCCCTTACGGAGAAGGTCAACATCTTTTTCAATAACAAACGGGAGCTCAATCTTGTATTTTATCCCTTTACTTTCCTGCAGCTCCTCCTCTGTAGTTTTCACTTCATACGATTCTTCGTACTCCCAGATCTTCTTCTCATCTGTATCCCTTACTTCAAGATAGAGCTCAAGTACTGTTGCCATCTCCCCGTCTTTTTCCTTAAGCCATAGGTGGGAAAAAGGCACTTCTATAAATATAACACCCTCCACTCTTTCCCCCCCTACCAAAGCGGCTTTGAACTTCCAGTTAAAATTGAAAAATCCTTCCTGGTCTTGAATGGTCTGCTGGGCCTGACTTTGGGCCCTGCTTAGTTCGTTCATATACATAAGATTCGTAGTGCGAAGCTGAGTCAGATTATAGGTCACCAGTCTAAAATGTCCGGAACAAGAGGAATCAACAAATACAACAGGAAAGTTTCCATAATACCAGGTCTCACTGCAATTATAACTTGGATTATTTGTTACCCGGTCCATAGGAGGCCCAAACAAAACGTAGATGCGCCCCCGGTCAGTAAGCCAACCCGGCCTTCCTTCGCCTAGGAAGAGTTCATCAGCCCTTTCGATCCGGTTGTAATATTCCATTTTAAACTCATTTTCTTCTGTCTGAGGATCCGGATCACGCCGGGCCCAGAATTCCTGTTTAAACTCTTCTTTTTCAGTAGCCGGCATATCAAGAAACATCTTCCGTTCTTTAGAGGTAATAATATACCTAACCTTGTCTAACCATTCTGCATTTTCCGGGTTCAGCTTTTGCTCCAGGCTGTAATAATGGCAGGAAATCGATAAGATCAGAGGTAGGAAAAATAGCATCATCAGTCCCAGGATAACCAGCCCCCTTTCCCGAATATACCTATTTGAAAGTAAGAGATGCATCATTTTTTCTCCTTTAAAGCCT
>JAUWTR010000185.1 GCA_030614645.1 Candidatus Aminicenantota bacterium | reverse complement strand
TCATCCCGTTTACTTTCTTCAACTTCTTCAAGCCTCTTTTCGCTAACGTAAAATGGGCTTTGTTCGCCTTCTCCTATAAAAGTGTTAAGAAAGGGGACTACAAGGTTTATTTCATCTTTCGGTAGGATGATTTTCTTTTCATATTGTGTTTTTAATTTATCCAACATAGCTTCTGTAAACTTAGGCACTTCAGCTAAAAGCTCAAAATAGGCATCACAATCCTCTATGTCTTTGAATTGATAGGTCGAAAACGCCCTCTGTACACTCCGTATAGGTGAGGTGTAAGGGGTTACAGGGAAATCCAACCAATAATATTTTATCCCTTCAATATAGTTAGCAAAATCCCAATTTAATATATCAAAAGATATCCTATCCTCATGGTTCAGGTCTTCTGCTTTAACTTGCTGCATCCTCTGCATAAAGTCATTTGCATAATTATTCTGCGCGCTAGCATAAGCAAAAGACAGGTCCGGAAGTTTTGTGACATCCACTCCATGTTTTATCTGCAGTTCAATACTTTCCTGCAGCATATAATCCCAGTATTCATCCCCTAATTCCTTAAGGAGCTGTGAACCTTCTTTGATACCGGCTATTATTCCCGCCTCTGTACCATTATCCGGCGACTTTTTACAGGAAGAAACTGTCAAAAACACAAATAAAAAGAAAACAATCAAAATCATAGATATTTTTCTAGCAAGCTGCAAATTGATTTCTCCCAAGTTAAATTATTGCTGACAAATTCTTAGCTACAATACCACACTAGAATTCTAAGGTCAATCTTCTCATCCCCGAATTGACCGAAATATTTTATTGTGTTATCTTCACAAAAGAGGAAATAAAAATGAATGATTCAAAAAAAATCACTATGCATTGGCGGAATTTTATTTTGATTTTGATTGGAATTTTACTTATAGGTATTGTCATTGGACTTGTTATCACTCCAATTTAACCTGATTCTTTCTTATTTCCACCAGTAGTCTATCTCTTCAAATTTTCCTTCTTTATCTCTAAAGAAAAATTTAATTCCTTGTTTCGGTCCCAGTTCAAGTCCTTTATTTATTACAATTAAATCAAGATCCTTATCTTTTTCAAAGTATTCAAGTACTCTTTTTTTTGCCTCTTTTTCCGAAGAATAGTTTTTTTTGTCGTCCAGGATTAAAGTATCTTCATAAAAATAGTCTGTCTTGGATTTATGGCCTTCGATGAAATATTTCATTTTTTTCTCCGATAAATTTAATTTTTCGATACATCAAAAACCTCATCATAAAAAACATTTAATGATTAGAAACCAAGTAGTCTCGGCAGGAATAAGCTTATCTCAGGCACATAGCTGATGATCAAAGCTGTTACTAAAAGAGCGAAAAGAAAAGGAAGTAAAGGCTTGATGCTTTTTTCGATAGGTATCCCACTGATTCCACAGGCAACATAAAGACACATTCCCACAGGCGGTGTTATCATACCAATCCCTACAAAGGCTTCCACCAAAATTCCGATGTGAATAGGATCCATTCCGAGAGAGACACCTACAGGCACGATAATGGGCATGAGAACAATGATGGCAGGCAAGGCATCCATAACTGCCCCCAGTATCAGGAATACTATCATAACAAAAAAGACAAACACAACCCAGCTTGAAGCGTTTTGAGTGATGAACTCTGCAATAGCATGCGGGACGCGATTATATGTCAGCACAAAAGACAGCAAGGAAGCAGTGCCCAGGACAAGCAGCACAATACCTGTCAGATTAGCAGTACTCAGCAAGGATTTTTTAAGGCCCGCCAGATCGAGTTCTTTATACACAAAAAAGGAAAGACAAAATCCGTAAACCACAGCAACAGCTGCCGCCTCAGTTGGAGTGAATATCCCACCGTAGATTCCACCCAGCACTATCACTATCATTAACAAAGGAAGGATTCCATTTCGAAGGAACCGCAGTTTTTCTTTAAAGCTGATTTTGGGTGCAATAGGGAGTTTTAATTTGCGGCCAAAATAATAAGCCAAGGCTACCAGCGCCACTGCATTCATAGCTGCAGGTATAATTCCTGCTGCAAAAAGACCCCCGATCGAGATATTGGCGACCACGCCTATAATAATAAAGTCAATTGAGGGAGGTACTAATGAAGAAGCCCCTCCGCTTGAAGCAAAGAGAGCAGTTGCAAAATCCGCGGGATATTTATTTCTCTTCATTTCAGGAAGCATGACCGAACCGATAGCTGCTGTTTTTGCACTTCCAGAGCCGCAGATGGCCCCGAAGAAGAACGTAGATATGGAGACAACTATACCTAAACCTCCCCGGATCCGTCCGAAAAATACAAGAGCAAAATCAACCATCCGGCGGGCAATGCCCCCATACGACATGATTGCTCCGGCCAGGATAAATAAAGGAATAGCAAGCAAAGGAAACGAGTCGATCCCGGCGAGGAATTTCTGAGGAAGAAGAATAATAAAATCCGGATCAGGCGCAATCATAAGCAGTCCGGCTAAGCCAGTCAATCCCAGGGCAATACCAATAGGTACAGATATTACAAGAGTGATGACAAATACAATAATTATGACTAAGCCCATTATTTATTCCTTTCAGCCCACCAATTCTTTAGCAAGTAATAGAGCATAAGAATTCCACCCACTACTGCAGAAGAATAGGGGACAGCCATAGATATCTGCATGCTTGGAGATGTTTGATTTGCAACGTATACAGTGTATTCCACTGCTTTCCAGGTAAACAATAGAAGAAAGATGGCTACCAATCCCATAACCAGAGATCCTAAGATCCTCTGCCCGCGTGGCCCCAGTTTGTTTATCAGAAAACGCAGGGCAAAGTGAGATTTGGTTTTAAAAGCATAGGCTGAAGTAAGGCATGCAAGCCACAAAAACAAGTATCTTGCCATCTCTTCAGACCAAGCAAGAGAGAGGTGGAGCAGGTATCTGAAGAGCACCTGGATAAAACTCACTCCAACAATTGCTACGAGTAAAATACACAGTATGGTTTCCAAATATTTCTTTTGAGGTAGTATCATAAAATTTTCACTCAGTTCTTATATTTATTTTCTCATGATCTCTTCGATCAGTTTCATTCCTCCCAGTTTTTCTGCATACTTTTCATATACCGGCTTGACTTTCTCGCGGAAAAGGTCCTTGTTTACAGAAAAAAACTCGATTCCTTTTTTCTCCAATTTTTCCAGGGCTTGTTCAGACATTTCTATTTCAGATTTACGTGCTGCCAGAACTCCAGCCCGCCCGGCATTCAATACAGCTGTTTGAACACTGGGTGGAAGCTTGTTATATTTTTTTTTGCTGAAAATTAATACAGCAGCTCCAATAAGATGATTTGTATATGATACATATTTTGTCACTTCGTAAAATCTTTCGAGTAAAAGGTCTGCTGTCCCACATTCAGCTCCATCAATAACTCCTTGTTGGAGGGCAGAATAAAGTTCATTCCAGGACATTGATGTCGCCTGAGCCCCAAGCGCATTAAAACTGGAAATTAAAATGGGGCTGGCCATTACTCTGATTTTCATGCCTTTAAAATCAGCGGGAGTCAAAATTGGTTTTTTAGCGTTAAATACATTCCGGATCCCATATGAACAATAGCCGAGGAAGACGCAATTTACCCTAGCTTCTATGCTTTTTCCGACCTGGTGGCCAATAGGGCCATCAAGAATTTTATAAAAATGCTCCTGATCGCGGAAAATAAAAGGGAGGTTAAAAAGACCGATTTCCGGAACAAAAGGTGCGAGGTTTCCAGAGGATACTATTGTAGCATCTATTATGCCAAGTTTAACTTCGATTATCTCCTGCTCTTCATTTCCAAGCTGAGCGCTTGGATAAATAATTACCTCAACTGCTCCATTTGTTTCTGCTTCTAAAACCTCTTTGAATTTTTCTAATCCCACTTGATAGTAATGGTCAATACTGCTGTTTTGGGCAACTCTTAGTATGATCTTATCAGGTTTTTTTTCGTTAGATTCAGAGGATTTTATCTTATTTTTTTGGCAGGAAGTAAAAAGGAACAGCACTAAAGAAAAAATTAATAATTTCTTTTTAGCACTCAATATAAAATGTAGTATAAGGTAAGGAATTTAATTTTTCAATAAGAAGAAATTAATCATATAATTTCTTTATCTCATCGTCATAACCAGTCATCTCCCATCTTGTTAGTGACATGGGGATCATCCCCGCTGCCAAAAACTCATCCAAAAATTCCTTGAGTATAAATTTGTCCCCCAGTTGTTGGGCCCTGTCTCTGAACAGTTTCATAAACTGGACCTTACCTACGATCATAAGCATATGATGACCCACTCCACGTAAGGTTGTATCCAGTTCATACCACAAATGGTGACTGCCTTCGAGCAATTCTCCATGCGGTGCATTTTTTATACAGAAATCTGTTGCATCTGCTAAGCTCCAATCTCCGCTGTGCATATAAATATCAGAGAGTGCCCGCACAGTACGGAAAGCAGCCTGCTCATAAGCGATTTCTCTTGATCTTTGCGGCCGCCCATCAAGATAACCCGCATGCATGAGTAATTCTTCAAGACCGAAGGCGAATCCCTCAGCCCTGCTTGTAGATATTTTATAAAGACGTCGAGTTCCCCGGATAGGGCGGTTGTCTCGTCTGGACCTTAATCCATCAAAGTGATGACCGACCATCTCGTGAGTTTCCTCCATCACTGGCTCACGGTGGGAAAAATTGAAAAAATAATCATGTTTTTCCGGCCACGGATTATCAAATCCATGCC
>JAUWTR010000126.1 GCA_030614645.1 Candidatus Aminicenantota bacterium | reverse complement strand
AAGCAACTTTTAGCATCATCTTTTATATCTGGGTGGGAATGTTTAATGTTATGGTTGTAGCTCAATTCTGGGCTTTTGCAAATGATATATATTCCACTGAAGGCGGAAAACGATTGTTTCCTCTTATTATGTTTGGAGCTAATTTTGGCGCTTTCTCAGGAGGTATTATTTCAGGGTGGCTCATAAAACCTATTGGCCTATATCAGATGCTATTGACAGCAGGGGGAGTACTGGGAATATGTATACTGTTAACTTGGATAATTCACAAAAGAGGTGGCTCATCTAACAGTAAAGCAAGCAATGATGATTCGAAGGAGACAATAGAGCAAAAACCGTTGGAAAAGGGAGGCGGATTTAAACTGATCTTTAAAAGTCGTTATTTGGTATATATCGCTTTTTTTCTTTTACTGCTTAACCTTGTAAATTCAACCGGGGAATTTATAATAGGAGAAATTTTCACCCGAACCGCAGCAGATGCTATAAAAAATGGAATAGCAGGCGGCTTGAGTAAGCCTGAGTTTATTGGCACATTGTGGGCTGATTTTTACTCAATAGTAAATCTTGTTACTATGCTTATTACCTTGCTGCTTACTTCCCGGATTTTTAAATACTTCGGTATCAGAGGAGCTCTTTTCTTTCTCCCGGTTATTGCTTTAGGGGGCTATATGATGGTGAGTTTCGGAGCAGCTTTAATGGTAATCAGGGTGGCAAAAATCATGGAAAACAGTACGGATTATTCGATTATGAATATCACAAGGCAAGCTTTTTTCTTGATTACCCCCAGAGAAATAAAATATAAGGCCAAAACTGCTATTGATACTTTTTTCTGGAGGACCGGGGATGCTTTATCAACTATAATTGTTTTTGTAGGCACAACTTACTTGGCTTTTAATATGGAAAGTTTTGCAAAGTTTAATGTTGTGATAGCTGTGATATGGATCGGCCTTGGTGTTTTAATTGCCAAAGAACACAAAAAACTTTCTTCAAAAAAAGCATTATAACCTGAATAAAAAAACAGGAAAAGGAGATATGGGGATGAAAAATAAGATTTTTACTAACTTGATAGTTGCAAGTATGATTTTTTCTCTACCGCTTTATGCCCAGTTTAATCCTGAGGAACTGAAGGAAAGAGTAAAATGGGAAAATTTTTTAAAAATAGCTGAAGTGGTTGACCAGACTCAACAGACCGGTCGCTTGGCGGTAACCAATCCTTGGACACTTACTCTTTCTAAAGATGGAATAACAAGAAATGCGTTGTGGAAAAATCCGGAAGGAAGGTTGAAAGGTTCTATTGAAGGCTGGAAGTGGGAGATCGCTGCTTACCGTCTGGATAAATACCTGGGTTTAAACATGGTACCTCCTACAGTCGAACGCCGTTTCCATGGAGACCGGGGTTCATGCCAGGTTTGGGCTGATTATAAGATGAATCTCAGGACTAAAACCAATGAAAAAATTAAAACACCTTCCTATAAGGTCTATTATTGGAACCGGGCCACTTATTTACAGAGGGCATTTGATAGCCTGATAGCTAATGAAGACCGGCATATGGGAAATATCCTGATTACTGAAGACTGGAGAATGATCCTAATAGACCATTCACGTTCTTTCCGTTCTTCAAAAAAACATACAAAAAGACTTATGTATGGACTCAAGGGAATCAGCGGGGAAAAGCCGATGAAGCAGCTTCCCCGGGAATTTGTCGATAAACTTAAATCTATGGATTTTGAACTTATCAAAGGAATAGTTGGTGAATATCTTAAAGATAAAGAAATCCAGGCTGTGCTCTTGCGCCGCAACATTATCCTGAAAGAAATTGGGAAATCGATAAAAGAAAGGGGAGAAGATACGGTTCTTTATTGATCAGGCCTTTTTTATTATCTCCCGCTCTTCTAAAAAGTGTACGACTGTTCTTACACTTTCAGCAAGGTTCATCTTCCCAGTATCAATGACCAGCTCCGGATTCAACGGTTCCTCATAAGGAGCGGATATTCCGGTAAATTCCTGTATCTCGCCGGCTCGGGCTTTTTTATAGAGGCCTTTAGGGTCTCTCTCTTCAGCTATATCCAGGGGAACTTTAACGAATATCTCAACAAACTCACCATCTTTTAATAGCCCCCGCGTTTGGTCCCTGTCTTTCCGGTAAGGAGAGATAAAAGCTGTCATTGTGATTAATCCAGCATCTGAAAAAAGCTTAGAGACTTCGCCGATGCGTCTTATGTTTTCTTCCCTGTCTTCCGGGGAAAAGCCGAGGTTTTTATTAAGGCCATGGCGGATATTGTCTCCATCCAGGACCATACACAGATGCCCCCTTTCGAACAGTTTTTCTTCTACGGCAAGAGCAAGAGTAGATTTACCTGAACCGGATAATCCTGTAAACCAGAGCACAATGCCATTTTGCTGAAGAAGCCTTTCCCGGTCCTGTTTAGTTATTGCGCCTTTATGCCAATAGATGTTGGTGGCTTTTTGTATTGTCATAATTTTTTTCTCCAATATTTTGGGTAAATAATTCAGGATAGTAAATATTTTGGAAATTCAATTTTTCTGATTTTTATAATAATCAACTAAGATCTCAGCAACTTCTGGACGGCTGAATTCTTTGGGGGGCATCTCGCCATTTGCCAGAAGCTCTCTTACTTTTGTACCGCTGATAAGAACCCGGTCTTCTTTGCTGTGGGGACATGTCTTCATCGAAGCCATGCCATCGCATTTATGACACCAAAAAGTCCAGTCAATATTTAGTGGTTTAATATAAAGAGCGTCATTTTCTATTTCAGCAAAAATCTTCTGGGCATCAAACGGTCCGTAATAATCACCAACTCCGGCATGGTCACGGCCGATGATAAGATGGCTACAACCGTAATTCTGGCGGAAAATTGCATGCAGGAGAGCTTCCCTTGGCCCTCCATAGCGCATTTCCATGGGATAGACCTTAAGTACTACTCTGTCTTTGGGATAATATTTCTGAAGCAAAATCTCATAGCATTTCATGCGGATATCAGCGGGAATATCACCTGCTTTGAGCTTTCCCACCAAAGGATGAATGAGAATTCCGTCTGAGACTTCTAAAGCGATTTTAGTGCAATATTCATGGCTTCTGTGGATCGGATTTCTGGTTTGAAAAGCTGCAACTGTGGACCAGTCTCGTTTTTTGAATATTTTGCGGGTATCTTTAGGGCGTCCGTAGTGTTTGCCATAGATTTTAGGGTAAGGCCCTTCACTGAGTGCTTTTAAGGGGCCACCCAGGAGAATTTCTTTCTGAGTGTAAACTTTGCAACTCCTGGATGAGCCTCATCTTCTGTGAGAAACACTTTCCTGGATTCATTTTTTTTGTTATAGATGAATTTTTCCTGGATGGTCATAATTCCCATAATCTCATCAGATTCGTCATCAACAAGGGCGGCCTCAGATTCAAGTGGGAGAGATTCTGCTTGTTTTTTCGTAACAGAAAGGGTAATTGGAATGGGCCATAAAATGCCATTTGAAAGCTGCATATTTTCAACTACATTTTCATAATCATCTTTTCCCATAAAGCCATTCAGGGGGCTGAAAGCCCCGATGGCCATCATTATTAAGTCAGATGTTTCCCGGGAAGAAAGGCGGATTTTTGGCAGCATATTTGCCTTTCCTAAGTTTTGTTTGTGCTCTTCTCCTTCCAGAAGAAGAGGCCTTAATTTACCTCCATGAGGTGGAACAAGTTGAGATGTCATTTATTACTCCTTTATTAATATTTCAAGCACAGCTAATAGTTAATAATAAGTGCTAGATTATATTATATCAGCTATGTATTTTGAGCTATAAACTATCCTACAGGTAGCCAAGTGATTTGAGGCGTTTGCGGATAGCCCTAATTTCTTCTTTGGATAAATTACTGTTTTCACTTTTATCAGGAATATTACTATAGGACATTAAATCACGGAGAACATAAATTATAAAGTCAGTGACTGAATTAAATCCACTACCTGATACAATAGTAACGAGTTTGTTATATAAGGTCCTGGGAATCTTGATTGTAACTTTGCTGTCTGTTTTTTTATTTACACTCATATGAGGCTCCTATCAGAGTGTTGTATTATTAAATAATAAACTGGATTTGTCAAGCGCTGGAAATTTTTTTATATATGGTTAGAACGTTTTGGTCGTTTTCACGTTTATAGAAAAATCCATCCATAAGTTTCAGGGTAAGATAAACTCCCAAACCGCCCTTTTTACCGGAAGTCATGATCTCTTCAATGTCAGGTTTCTTAACTTTAGTGGGATTAAAAGGAATCCCCTCATCTTTTATTTCAAAATAAAATTTACTTTTTTCCTTCCAGGTTTTTAAGTAGATAGAACCTTTTTTCCCGGGATAGGCATAACGAATGATATTAATACAAATCTCTAAAAGGGAAAGTTCAATTATGTAAAATTCTTTTTCTGAAATCTCTGATAATTGGATATTTTTTCTAATAAAAAATCTGATTTTATTAAGTTCAGATAGATTGCTCTTAACTTTTAATTTTGTCATTTAACGCCAATTTAATTTATTTTTATCATGCATATAAAAATAATTCAACTCTTACTTAACCTGGATTATTCATGAGCCGATCTTACCCCATCTACTTTGGTGCAGTGGATTCGCGGTGAAATAGATGAAATTCAGGTGTGGCTTGTGATCGTTCAGATTTTTAACGCCATTCTTCTTCGTTTTTCTCGGTGCCTGTGTAACTCCCCCCGTCCGTGGGTCAAACATACTCATCGTCCGACTACGTCGGATTCTCTCGAAAAGCATCATCAGAAGGCTAAATTTTCAATGTTGCTTCAGCCATACCAGAATTTCATCAAGGTAAAAAGTGCCAATGATAAAATTACGAGATATGGGGACATCATACTTAATTAATTCAGAAATCGTTTCTATAATTCAGAATTAAGTATGATGTCCCCATATCTCCATTTTTTTGCTTAATGCTCAGATGTTTATAAAAAATTGGGGGAACTCCTGGCATGGTTCTTCTTGAAAACAGTACATATTTATGCTATTTTTCTTAATTAATGTTTTTTTGCTTTTTTAGAAAAGGAGGTTAAACAAGATGAGTAAAAATGGAAAATATTTTTTCACTTCTGAATCTGTAACTGAAGGACACCCAGATAAAGTCTGCGATCAAATTTCTGATGCGATTCTTGACGACCTAATTTCTCAGGATCCGAAAAGCCGGGTAGCATGTGAAACATTGACCACCACAGGGTTGGTTTTATTAGCAGGAGAGATTTCAAGTAAGGGGTACTCTGATTTTCAAAAGATAGTAAGAGATACTGTAAAGGAAATTGGTTATACACAAGCTGAGTATGGATTTGACTATAAGACCTGCTGTGTACTGTCTTCAATACATGAACAGTCTCCTGATATTTCCCAGGGTGTCAATGAATTCGAAGGGCATGAACAGGGAGCCGGAGATCAAGGGCTGATGTTTGGTTATGCCTGTAAAGAAACAGATGAGCTTATGCCTTTACCAATAATGCTGGCACATAAACTGGTTAAAAAACTTAGCCAGCTGCGGCGAGATAATAGTTTGAATTACTTACGGCCAGATGGAAAATCTCAAGTTACAGTTGAATATCAAAACAATATGCCTCAGCGAGTGGATGCTGTGGTTATAGCTGCCCAGCATAATCCGGAAATAAAAATAGAAGACCTGCGGGCGGATATCGAGGAAATGGTGATTAAAAAAATCATCCCAGCGCAAATGCTGGATAAGAACACCAAGCTTTTTATAAACCGTACTGGGCGTTTCGAACAGGGTGGTCCTTTTGCTGATTCAGGTGTTACAGGAAGAAAGATTATTGTTGATACCTATGGCGGTGTTGGAAGTCATGGGGGGGGATGTT
>JAUWTR010000254.1 GCA_030614645.1 Candidatus Aminicenantota bacterium | reverse complement strand
GAAAAGGCGCCACTGTTTCCTTTTTAGCTTCCACTCCCACAACCGGGATTGATTCTATCATGGCCACCTATTCTCTGCTCGGCCCCTTATTTGCAATTATAAGGCCGGTAGCTGCTTTATTTGCCGGTATTTTTGGCGGTACACTCACCAATATCATGGAAAATTCTCACAAACCACAAAAAAATCTAACTTCTGAAGGTCAGTCCTGCTCTTCCTGCTCAACAGAAAAGGCTTCTTCCCCAGGAATCATGGCTAAAATAAAAAAAGTTTTCTCATATGCTTTTTTTGACCTTGTGGGAGATGTGGGTAAATGGATAGTGCTCGGCATTTTAATCGGTGGTGTAATAGGATTTCTGATTCCCGGTAATATAATTGAAAAATATCTGGGCACACCCTGGCTTGCTTACCCCTTAATGCTTCTGGTCTCAATCCCGATGTATATCTGCGCGACAGGTTCCATCCCAATTGCGGCTTCTTTAATATTGAAGGGCATGACTCCCGGCGCCGGCCTGGTATTTCTCATAGCAGGCCCTGCCACTAATGTTGCAACCCTTAGTTTTACAGGTGGAAAACTGGGCAAAAAGACTCTGCTTATGTACTTGCTTTCCATTGTGACAACAGCTGTTCTTTTTGGCCTATTGCTGGATCTTATCTGGATTTTATCTGGAAAGGATATGGGCCTGCTTACTCAAAGTATGCAGATGCTTCCCAATGGAGTAAAAATTGCTGCTGCTCTGTTTCTATCCGGATTATTGATAAACGCAATTATACATAAAATCATTTTAAAACAAACAGGCAGCAAACTCGACGGTAAAGGAAGATAAAAATTTGAAAGATTTAAAATCGGAAAAAATATGGAGAAATAAATGAAACGACAGATAATTCAGATCGATGAAGAAAAATGCAATGGCTGCGGGCTGTGTATTCCGACCTGCCCGGAAGGCGCTTTGCAGATAATAGACGAGAAAGCCCGCCTCATAAGCGACCTGTTTTGCGATGGTTTGGGCGCTTGTATCGGCGAATGTCCGGAAGGAGCTATCTCCACGGTTGAGCGGGAAGCTGAACCTTATGATGAAGCCAAAGTTATGGAGAATATCATTAAGGCGGGACCCAATACCATCAAGGCGCACTTAAAACATTTAAAAGACCATGACCAGAGCAAATATTATGAACAGGCGGTTAAGATCTTAATGGACAAAGAAATTCCTGTGCCTGAAGATGAAGCAGAACCTGCTTGTGTTTCTGCAGGATGTCCCGGATTAAAAGCTCAAGCCCTTGAGCCTCTGCAGTCTCAAGAACCTCAATCTATAAAATTAAGCTCAGAGCTCCGCCAGTGGCCAGTACAATTACATCTTTTAAATCCGAGCGCCCCTTATCTGGAAAACGCAGATTTGCTCATATCAGCCGATTGTGTTCCTTTTGCTTTTCCAAATTTTCATCAGCATTTCATGAAGGGCAAGATCGTTATCACACTTTGCCCGAAACTGGATAAAGGGATTGACCTTTATATCGAAAAACTGGCCCAGATCTTTAAAACCCAGAACATAAATTCCATAACTGTAGCCCGCATGGAGGTGCCCTGCTGCGGCGGGATCGAATTTATCGTCCAGAAAGCGCTGGAAAAGGCAGGGAAAGATATGGAAGTAAAATGCAGCGTTGTTTCCATTAAAGGCGATATATTATAAAAAAAGGAGATAAGATGACTATTAAAAGTAATGAATTTGTGGAAAAAGGTTTGCTGTTAAATCGATCTATTGAATATGCTAAAGACTCGATCGTCAGCAAAACTATTATTGAAAAAAAGACTGGGACGGTTTCACTTTTTGCCTTTGATGAAGGTCAGAACTTAAGCGAGCATACAGCCCCGTTTGATGCCCTGGTATTTGTTGTTGATGGTGAGAGTGAAGTTATAATCAATAAAAAATCACACATTGTAAGCTCAGGCCAGATGATAATAATGCCTGCAAATATCCCCCATGCTGTAAATGCCAGGAAAAAGTTTAAAATGCTTTTAATAATGATTAAAGATTGATACCCTATAGAGGTATAGGGAGGCAGGAGATGAGTGAATCGCCAAAAAATAATAATCCCCGGCAGGATAAACTAAAAGAAATAATAAAAAAATTACATGATGGGGCAGAGGTAAAAGAGGTAAAAAAAGAATTTTCCAAGCTTATCAAAAACGTCAGCCCGGAAGAGATATCAGACATGGAAAATGCCTTAATAAATGAAGGCTTTCCTGTCGAAGAAATACAAAGATTATGTGATGTTCATGTAGAAGTGTTTAAAGACAGCTTGTCCAAGCAAAAAAAGATGCATAAAATGACGGGACATCCTGTGCATACTTATATAGAAGAAAACAAAGCAGCAAAAAATATTTTAAAAAAATTCAACAAGCTAACCAGGAAGCTTAGCAGTGATAAGCAAATTGCCGAGGATTTTGTTAAGGAACTAAACAGGCTGAAAGAGATCGACATACATTACACCCGCAAAGAAAATCAATTGTTTCCCTTTCTTGAAAAACGGGGATTTTCCGGCCCTTCAAAAGTAATGTGGGGCAAACACGATGAAGTTCGAAATCTTTTTAAACAGATTGATGCGTCATTCATAAATAAAAACTGGGGAGAGTTAAAAAATACCACTAAAAAATTAAGCTCTGATATAAAAGGAATGATTTTTAAAGAAGAGAAAATACTGTTTCCTACTGCAATGCGGAAATTAACTGAAAAGGATTGGATCAAAATAAGAGACGGCGAACAAGAAATTGGATATGCCTGGATAAAGCCGGGAAATCTATGGGACTCAAGCCTGAGTCAGAGTCAACTAGATGGCCGAGAGGAAATCAAGGCGGATAAAGCGAAAGATAAAGAAAAAGATTCGACATTTCACCTGGATGAGGGAAATATCCCTATTGAGATCATTAACTTAATTCTGAAAAATATACCGCTTGATATTTCTTATGTTGATGAAAATGATACAGTCCGCTATTACTCCTCTACAGAGGACAGGATTTTTCCCAGAAGCCCGGGAGTGATCGGACGGACTGTGCAAAACTGTCATCCCCCAAAAAGCATGCATGTGGTCAATGAAATTATTGAAAGCTTTAAAAAGAAAGAAAAAAAATCAGCAGAATTCTGGATTAACAAGCAAGGAAGATTCCTTTATATAAGATATTTTCCTTTATATAACAAAGCAGGGAATTATAAAGGAGTCATAGAGGTATCACAGGATGCGACAGATGTTCGTGCCTTAAAAGGCGAAAAGCGTTTGTTGGATTAGAGCGACTCATTCATACTTCCTGTTCTATATCCTCGCAAATCTAATGTAGTATAGGTATAACCCAGTTGCTTGAATTTCTTTACAATTTTTTCCCTGTAAGATTCCTTGAAGAATAGCTTCATATCTTTCGGATTCACTTCAATTCTTGCTGTATCGCCGTGATGTCGTACTCTTAATTGTTTTACACCCAACTTTTTGAGATATTGCTCAGCTTCCCCTACAACGAGGAGTTTTTCTGGGGTAATATGGGTGCCATAAGGAAAGCGAGAGGCCAGGCATGCCATAGAAGGCTTGTTCCATGTTATTAATCCACGTTCTTGTGATAATTTTCTTATCTCATTTTCGGTCAATTTTACATCCTTAAGGGGGGCTGAAACATTTAATTCTGCACTGGCTTTAATCCCTGGGCGGAAGTCGTCTAGATCATCATAGTTAGTACCATCAGCTACATGTTTAAATCCCTTTTCTCTAGCAATTTCCCATAGTTTAGAAAATAGCTCTTTCTT
>JAUWTR010000188.1 GCA_030614645.1 Candidatus Aminicenantota bacterium | reverse complement strand
TTGTAAAAGGGGAAAATGAGCTTCTGAGCGATGAAATCCTGCCTCTTTTTAAAGGAATTCGAAAGAGTCAATATGGATTTAAGGCTCTTACCTCCGAAATTGAAAAAGTGCGCCGCCAACTCCGCGGGCAGAATTTGATAGTGGAAAAAGCTTCGCTTGATGAGATCATGTTTTTTTTAAGTAAAGGAGAGATAAATGCTTAAACTATGCCGGAAGGATGTCTTAATAACGAGGGTGTTCTGGATACCTGCATTGTTTTCTTATATTGTTATCTCCACTGCCTTTTATGAGAGGGGGCTGCTTTTTATATTTGTCAATGCTGTTCTAACTTTCTCGATGGTCTTTTCTATTCTCATTATTGATGATAAATACAGGGTTGAACCGTTTTTTATTAGCCTTCCTCTTAAACGTCGGAAAGTTGTATATGCAAGATATCTCTCATCTGGGTTTATTATTCTTTTAGGGCTTGTTTTTTATTTTTTCACAAGCTTTCTTTTAGATTCGTTCATTCCTATAGATATAGTTGATTTCAGGCCTTTGATAAGCCCTGAAGGAGCAGCTGTTTTTCTAATCCCGGCAGTGTTGCTCACTCTTATTTTTCTGCCCATGTATTTCCGCCTGGGATTGGGGAAAGCTTTGCTGTTCTTTCCAGCTGTAATTATGGCCGGCACAGGGGTTTTTTGGATATTGTTGCCGGGAGTGAATAAGCTTGAGAAGCTTTATAAAGCCTTTGGAGCACCTCTTACAATTTTTATCGCAGTACTCGTTTTATCCAGCCTAGTTTTTGCCTCCATTATTATTTCAATAAGGTTTTATAGCCGGAAGGAATTTTAAAATGAAAGTTTTGATAATTATTCTGATCATTTTAGTCATTTTATTGCTCTTCTAAATTAGCCAGACCCAATATCTTAAGCTTTGGGGTTGCCCTCAAGGAAAAATATCAGGTCTTCTTCGTTAACCCACCACTGCCTGCCTATTTTTTGGGCCTTGATCTTGCCTAAACCGAGAAGTTTAAGGGCTGTCACCCGGCTTATCTGGAGTTTTTCCTGGATATCCATAAGATCATACTGCTGAATAACCTTGCTACCCAACCAAATTGATCTCATTATTTTATTTATATATCTGCAATTTAACTTTACTTGACAATATTATACATTAATATACTATATGCCTGTCAAGGATTTTTTATTATTTTTTGGAGGAGATAAGGTTAAGGATGGTTTACTTTTCCCTTTGAAATACAACCTTTCCCCCCACGATGGTATAGTCAACTTTTGCCGGCATGATCTGGTTATGAGGAATAGTCATTAAGTCATTATTAAAAATAACCATATCTCCCAGATAGCCCACTTTTAGCATGCCCTTTCTATCTTCCATGAATTCTCCGTAGGCTGCACCTAGGGTATAAAGTTCAATAGCTTTTTCCATTGTGAGTTTTTGGTTTGGGAACCAGCCCTCGCCTTCTTCTCCGGCCCGATCTTTCCGGGACACAGATGCGTAAAGTCCTTCCAGCGGGTCGATTGGTTCGACTGACCAGTCCGTTCCGAATGCTATATGGGCTCCGGTATCCAGTAACCGCTGCCACGCATAAGCGCCTTTGCAGCGTTCAGGCCCGATCCTTTTTTCGGCAAAACGTTTATCGGTTATACAGTGAGTAGGCTGCATTGAGGCGATCACTCCCAGTTCGGCAAAACGGGGAATGTCTTCATCTATCAGGATCTGGGCATGTTCGCTGCGGTGGCGGGCGTCACGTTTACCATTTATCTGTTGAGCTTTTTCAATTGCATTAAGGACCCAATTATTGCCTTTAGTCCCAATAGCATGAGTTCCGGTTTGAAAACCCATAGCATCAGCAGCTACTATCCTGCGCTCATACTCTTCATAGGGCATCATGGGCAGTCCGCTGGTGGAAGGATCATCCACAAAGGGTTCGAACATAAGAGCTGTTCCGGATCCAAGGGTGCCGTCGATAAATTCTTTAAGATAACCGAAACGGATCCAGTTGTTATCCTTTGGGAAACGCAGGCGCAGCTCATCCAGTTTTTTCAATCCGGCTTCATTGGCAGGCATGGACATATTAAATGTGACTCGGCATGTCAGTTTTCCTGCATCCTTAAACCGCTGGAAGCGTTCGTACTCTCCGTTTAGTTGTTGGATACTGGTGACACCGGTTTTTCGGGCAGCTTCAAGAGCCAGTTCCAGGGCTTTGTCATTGCGTGCTTGAATTGCTTCCGGAGTCAATTTGACTGAACTTGTTATTTTTAGTAAGCGCTGGGCGCCCTCTTTAAATATTCCGGTCGGCTCTCCGGTCTCAGGATCTTTTACAATGGTCCCATTGGGTGGACTGGGTGTGTCTTTAGTGATCCCGGATTCCCGGATGATGTAACTGTTGACCCATACAGAATGTCCGTCTGCTCTGCTTAGTGAAACCGGATTGTTGGGAGCGACTTCATCCAGGATTTCTTTAGTTGGCCATTTTTTATCCGGAAAGGTTTCGTGTTCCCAACCCCGGCCGCGGATCAGTTCTCCTGGCTTTGCCTGAGCTACTTTTTCTTTGACCATCTGCTGAATGGTTTTTACATCATGGACATAACGGAAATCCAGGTTCATCATAGAACGGCCGCCGCTCATAAAATGGATGTGGGCATCATTAAATCCCGGGACTAGGAGCCGTCCGCCGGCATCGATTACTTGGGTAGTTCCTTCTTCAATATACTGTTCTATCTCATTGTCAGAAGTGACAGCAATAATAAACTCGTCCTTAACTGCAATAGCCTCAGCGTGGGGGTTGTCATTATTTATGGTTACGATTTTTGCGTTTTTAACAACCAGGTCAGCAGGGGGCCCTTCATAAGATTTACTGCATGCTCCGGACATAAAGGCAAATAAGGCAATAATAATTAGGGCTGATATTTTTTTTGACATATTAAAATCCCTCCATTTTTATTACTTTTAAATACAATAATACAGATGAGCAGGAATATCAATTAAGAAAAAAAAGTTGAAGGGAACTTTTGGTTCCATAATTCCGTATAATAAGTTGTGGAGGGAAGTACAGATGAAGAAAAGAAAAACAAATCTTATTAAGATGATACTGGTTGTATTTATAATCGGGGGGATTGCTTACTGTGTTCAGGTCGGTGACCTTCAGGAGGAAACCAGGACAGTGCAGCTGGGAGAGGCTGATATGGCAAGAATTGACTTGGATATGGGAGCTGGAGAATTCAGAGTGCAGGGGGGAGCGGAAGAACTGTTTGAAGGCATTTTTACCTATAATGTTGAGAAATGGAAGCCTAAGGTCGAATACCGTGTTTTTGGAAAAAAAGGGCACCTGACTGTATCCCAGGGAAGCACTAAGGGGATACCTGCCGGTCATGGAAAAAATCACTGGGATATTTATTTGAATGAAGATGTGCCGATAGAGTTGGTGATCGATTTTGGAGCCGGGGAAGGAAAGCTCGATCTGAGGGGAATTGATCTTATCTTAGTTGAAATCAATATGGGAGTAGGGGATCTTACTGTGGATCTTTCCGGTGACCACGAGAAAAACCTTGATGTTGAAATTGACGGAGGGGTAGGGGCTGCTACTGTATATTTGCCGCGGGATATAGGAGTGAGAGTGAGTGTAGATAAAGGGATCGGTTCGGTTGATGCAAGAAATTTCAAAAAGCAGGGAAGTTTTTACTCCAATAGCGCCTATGGAAAAACTGATATTACCATAAATGTCGAGATCGATGCCGGGATCGGAAGTATTGATCTACGGATTAAGTGATTAAATTTGGGGGACACTTTACTTAATTCCCCATCTTCACTAATTAGGATTAGGAATTTTGCGTTCCTCAAATTGGGGGGAATTAAGTAAAGTGTCCCCCAAATTTATTAGACACGGATTGATGCGGATAAGACTAAAACGTTGATTTGTTTTTCTGCTATTTACCATTTACTATTTACCATTTTCTTAGTATTATACATTTCGACATTTTTTATAAATAGTTCATTTTATAAGGAGGAATCATGAATTTTTTACGCAAATTTTTCCGATCAAAGGCACTTTTTATCCTGGCCTCGCTCTCTCTTGTGCTTATGCTCCAAATCTATGTACAAGCTAGCGCGCAAGAAAAAATCGAATCGACTGACCCTGTAGTGCGTTTGAAGTGGTTTGAACAGCATATGGCTATGAAGGAAACATCGGTTTTTAAGAAATTAAAATGGCGTAATATCGGGCCTGATATCATAAGCGGACGCTGTACAGATATTGCGGTGCCAAAAGGAAGTCAGCATACAATATATGTCGGAACAGCAACCGGTGGATTATGGAAGACAGAGAACTCAGGTATATCCTGGGAACCGATAATGGATGATGTGCCTTCCATATCGATCGGAGATATTGCGATTGCTCAGTCTGACCCTGATATTATCTGGGTGGGGACTGGAGAGGCCAATATTTTCCGGGCCTCAGTTGCCGGCACAGGAATGTATAAATCAATTGATGCCGGCAAAACCTGGCAGCATATGGGCCTGGCTGCAACTCTGACTATCGGGCGTATCATCATCCATCCAAAAAATCCTGATATCGTTTATGTTGCTTCACCCGGCCTTGAGTGGACCGATAATGAAGAGCGTGGTGTTTTTAAAACCACGGACGGAGGTAAAACGTGGTATAAAATCTTTTT
>JAUWTR010000378.1 GCA_030614645.1 Candidatus Aminicenantota bacterium | reverse complement strand
CCTTAATATTGATTCTCATCACCTTATTAAACGATCCAGAATAAAAAAAGTCAACAAGAATGGGGTTAGGTCTTGTTTTTTGCTTTTTTCAAGCTTTAGCAATATTTTACGGCATGCTGATAAAAACATAATGTCCTTCTTATCAAGAATTATTTAACAGTATTTCCAAATATTGAGAAAATATTTCTTTTTAAAACGTTATTAAATTAGATTAAAAATATTTGATATTATTTTCTAATGGTAAGAACTTTAAGAATTAAATATAAAGGAGCATTTTATCACGTTACTGCAATATTAAATGAAAAAAAAAGACTTATATAGAGATGAGTGTGACAGAAGAAGATTCCTGAAAATATTAGAATCTGTTGTTGATAAATATAAATGGAATATCTATGCATATTGTTTAATGAACAATCATTATCATTTATTAATTGAAACACCTTTGAAAAACTTGTCATTTGGGATGAGGCAGCTGAATGGGGTTTATGGACAATATTTTAATCGCAGACATACAAGAGGAGGCCATCTTTTCATCTATTTGCCAGGGTATACCCGGTTAAAAATGCCAGGCGGGCGATATCTGCCATGATGTCAGGATTTATGCGGTAGATGGTATCTCCACTCCTGTGGTATTCAAGATGTGGCCCATTGGAAGAAAAGGAATAACAAGGAATACTCTTTTGTAAAAACGGGGCATAGTCAGAGCCGCCGGATGTGCCTTTAAAAAAGTTCATATGCTTTAGAGTATTGATTGTCTCGTCAGATTTTTTCAGGACATCTTCTAATATTTTTGGTTCCGGACTGACACTGCATCTGGCTCCGTCACCTTCCCCTACCATGTCAAAGTTGAACATAGTATCGACCATTTTAAACTGAGAAGGAATGTGATCGACAAAATAAGAGGAGCCCTGAAGCCCCATTTCTTCTCCTCCGAAAAGCACAAATACTACCGACCTTTTCGGACGCTGCTTCAATTTGGAAAATGCTTCTGCGATTTCCATAACCACCGCACTCCCGCTGCCATTGTCATTTGCCCCTGGAAAAAGAATGCCGACATGTTCTCCGCAGTGGTCAAAATGTCCCCCAAAGACCAGGCATTCCTGCTTAAGGATAGGATCTGAGCCTTCAACATAGCCTATAACATTGTATCCTGTTCCCTGCGGAAAATGCTTTGCCTCTACCTGGTAATTCATTTTTGAGAAAAGGGAGAAAGAAAGTGGTTTTTTATATGCCAGCAGGTCTTTTTTAAGCTCTGCTGCCTTAAAATTTTTTTCTTCGAATATCTTATCTGCTACTTTTTCACTAATGATGGCATTGGTAAATCCTTTGATAAAATCCATGTTGGGATTGGCGATGGGCTTGGAATAGATATAAAAAAGGCCTTTGGCGCCTTTATCTTTGGCCATCTGCATGCGAAAGCGGTGTTCATCGTGTTTCTTGAAGCCGGGATCGCTTCTATCGGGAACACCCCGGAAGCAGAGAACGAATTTTCCCTTGACATCCAGGCCGGCGTAATCATCATATGCCAGCTCCGGCGCACTGACTCCCCATCCGGCAAATATAAGTTCAGCAGTATTATCACCACTGTCGGTTGCCAGTAAAGGGAGAAACTCATCTTCAGCCTTAAGCTCCACTTTTTCCTGTTTTTTCCCCTTAAGCAGGGTCATCTTAGCCTGAGGAATTATGGCGTAAGGCCTGGGAAAAGCCTGAAGGTAGCCTTCGTTTTTACTGATGGGTTTAAGCCCCCAATTTTTAAATTTAGCTGCTGCCCATTTAGCGGCAGCGGTATAGCCTTGGTGCCCTGTGTGCCGGCCAGCGAATTTAGGCAGGGTCATCGTTTTAACATAATTGTAGGCATCCATGGGGCTTATTGATTTAAAGCCTTTTGTCAAATCTTTATCCAGTTTTCCAGCGGAAAGGGATAAAGAAAAGATAAATACTAAAGATAAAATAAAAAGCCGTTTTATATTTCTCATATTATCCTCCTGATAGATGATTTGTTTTTTCTGACAAGTCCATATTTTTTAAATATGTCTTTACTGCAGCCACGGCAATCCCTGAGAGTCCAAGTACTCCGATCAGGTTAGTAACAGCCATTAAGCCGTTGACCATATCTCCTATAGACCAGGCTACTTCCACTTCCAGAGTGGCTCCAATATAAATAAAAAGACAGAATATCCAGTTATAAGGGCGTTTTATCCAGGGACCGAAAAGATAGTTCAAAGCGATCTTGCCGTAATATGATACTGAGATCAGACTTGAATACCCGAAAAGAAATGAACTTGCGACAACAATAAGGCCTCCGATCTGGGGCATAGCAGAATTGAAGGCATTGGCTGTCATCTCAGTGCTGGTTCCGTGAGTCCAGGCTCCGGATGTAAGGACTGCCAGAGCAGTCAGAGTACAGATCACTAGTGTATCAATAAATACATCCAAAGATCCCAGAAATCCCTGCCGGGCCGGTTCGCTTGTCCGGGCTGCAGCATGAAGTACGGCCGCTGTCCCGGTGCCGGCTTCATTGGAGTAGGTTCCCCGCGCCATGCCATAGCGGATCGCCCTTGCTATAGTAACGCCTGCTATTCCCCCTCCTACGGCAGAAGGCTTAAAAGCTCCTGTAAAGATCATGGTAAAAGCCTCCGGTAGCTGGGAGGCAAAAGTTATTAT
>JAUWTR010000103.1 GCA_030614645.1 Candidatus Aminicenantota bacterium | reverse complement strand
CTTTTTTGGGCAATAAAATATCTCCTTTATATATTATTATAAGAATATCAATTCTTTAGTAAAGAAAATAGAATCAATTAACATCGTAAATCTAAAAATGTAATTTTTTTAAATCCTCCCTGATTTTTCTAATCCCAGCAGGAGAATTTAGGGGTGTTTCCCAGAGTTGAACCTTAATTTTTCTTGTATCCAAAATATACTTAAAACCATTTTTTTTAAACACAAAGATTAAATCGATCTCAGAGTTTCCAATTACAATAGTCAAAATCGTTTGGGCGATATCACCTAAAGGCCTGCGGTCGATATGACTATGCTGAAAATTTGCTTTGATCCTGGTCCCCTCTCCTTTTTTAGATTGAATGGAAAGGAGACCATTCGCTGCTTTGGCTGCTTCTGACAAAAGAGGCAAACCTAAACCAAATTGGCGGACTGTCTTAGTTGTGTAAAAGGGATCAAGCACCTGTTTTTTAGTTTCTTCATCCATGCCTATCCCATTGTCGCTGATTTCGACAGACAGCAAATCATTCTTTATATCTTCTGTTATGCATATTTTGATTTTATCTGCCTTTGCTGCCACAGAATTTTCGACAATATCCAGAATGTGTAAAGAAAGATCTTCCATGGGGCTCAGTGGATTAATTTTCTTCCGTCTTTATTTTTGAGGGCTTTTTTTATTTCGGCTATAGTGCCGTCTTGGAGCAGGAAAGAAGTAAAACTTTTTCCTATGTCATCGGGATAGTGGGCATCAGATGAGGAAGTGATGGGATAATTATAAGGGTATCTTTTATTTGCTTCCTCGAAGGTGACGTGGGGAGATATTTCCAGTGCATCCAAATCTAAATTTTCTGGAATGAATCCTAATTGGCTGATGATGCTGAAGGATTCTCTATCAATATGTGATGCGATGCAAATGCCATCGAGGGCATGGATCAGCTGGATAATTTCTTCAAGAGGAATTGTCGTGGCTCCGATCAATAATTTATCATTAAAACCAAGAACTTCCTCTTTTTCATTTACAATTACTTGCATACCGAAGGCTTCTTCATCATTTTTTCCAGGGAGATTTTTGTAGACATGCTCCTGGAGTTTGAGAGTGCTTTTTATATCGTCAAATAAGGCCAAAACATGGACTTCTTCCTGAGAAGTAACTTCCATGCCGGGGATAACATTAATATCTGTTTTTTGGGCAGCATTTATTATAGCCAGAGAATTTTCTGATGAATTATGATCGCAGATTCCTAAAATATCAATTTCTTTTTTTTTAGCTGAGTAGAGTATTTTCTTGGGTGACATGTCCAGTTCTGTACAGGGAGAAAGGCAGGTGTGAACATGCAGATCCGCTTTAAACGGTCTAAGCATGAATTAATCCTGTGAACCGATCAATTCATATAATTTTCCTGAAACTTCAAAAGCCATCTCTTTACTGATCATAACTGCTATGTTTTCAGCTGCAGCTTTTTCCAAAGTATCTTTATCCGGCTTACGGTTGTTGATGATGATTATCCCAGCCAGGTCTTTCAATTTTGCCACTGCGACAATATTCTGATGGATCTGGAGAGTGATCCAGAGGTTGCCCTCTTTACTATTGGCGATGACATCACTGAGCAAGTCACTTGTATAGCCGCCTGTGACCTCCGTATCCAAAGTCTCTTGGCCGGTTAGTACTTCTAATTGTAATGTTTTTATGATTTCTCTAGTTTTCATTTTTTGTCCTTATTATTTAGTGTTTTGCTGATGTTAGGCCTTATTGGTTGTAGAGAAGCGAATTTACTCAGTAATTCCGACAGCTCCTGGGAGAGATCTGCAAATTTATGAGGAAGATTGAAGATACAGTCTGTCAGTACTGCTTCTCCTTTAACGATATCTTCAGCAAAGGTCAAGCATGTGGGAGCACCGCATATACCGCAGTCAATTTTGGGCAATGATTCATATATATCATCTTTTTCTTTTCTTTTCTTGATGGCCTTGGCTAAATCTTTATCAAGAGGTTTAAGAGGGCGGGGCTCAAATTTTCCTTTAATGAGAAAATAATTCTCTTTAAAACGCTTTCGGACTTCCCTGATGTCTGGACAGGCTTTTATCTGTTCAAACTCTAAGGTTTCAATCAATTTGAGGACTTTGTTATAGGATATGTACAGATTTTCAACTGTTAAAGAACCTCCCACACACCCCTGGGGACAAGAATAGGCTTCGACAAAGTCAATATTTCTTAGTTTTCCTCTTTCGATGTCATCGAAGATTTTGATAATATCAGGGATTCCGGATGCGGCTAGGGAATTTTTTATCCTTAAAGTCCGGCAAATACCTCCTACCATGGCCCATCCCATACCAAGAATGCAGATGTCCTCTAGATCTTTACGATAGTTTTCCTTTTCTACTTCTTCTAAGGCGGAAAGAAGAGGGCCGTAGATATCGGAGATGGAAATAGCTCCATCTAAGTAAGATCTTCCTTTTTCTGCAGGTTGTTTTATAGAGATCATTTTAGCCGGGCAGGGAGTTAGGTAAAATATACCGATCTCACTTTCTTTGATGCCTAACTGACGGGATTTTTTCTTTTTTAGTTCTCGGGCGGCTACTTCTCGGGGAAGTTCGATGGGTATGAGCTGTTCAATAAGAGAAGGGTATTTCACTTGGATCAAGCGGACAACAGTAGGACAGGCAATGGAAATCAAAGGCCTGGGGCCATTGTAATCCCTGAGGTATTCCTGGATCGCGAAGCTAACTTCTCCACATGTCGGAGAGAGGTCGCAAGCATCATCAAATCCCAGATTTCTTAAGCCGGGCAGTATTTTTTTGGGTAATATCTCTTTTCCAAATTGAGCATGCAGCCCAGGTGAGGGAAGGGCTACTGTATGCCGAAATTTTGTTAGCCCTATAAAAGGATCTGTTAAGGGGACGATGGCATTATTTGGACAAGCGGTTATACATTCTCCACAATCGATGCATTTTTCTTCGATGATTATAGCTTTTCCATTTCTAATTCTGATAGCTTGGGTCGGGCAGACGCGTAAACATTTCATGCGGCTATTACATTTTTCTGTATCGATCCGGATGGAATGAAAATATTGACTCATTTTATTCGTCTTGATTTAAAAAGAAGGTTAAATCTAACGAGGTTCCTTTGCCTGGCGTTGAAAATATTTTAAATCGATCAGCATTTCTTTTAATATTGGGTAGTCCCATACCCGCGCCAAATCCCATCTCCCGCATTTCATCTGTTGCCGTTGAAAAACCTTCCTGCATCGCCATGTCTAAATTATCAATCCCCTGGCCTTCGTCTTCGACCTTAAAACATAGTTTCTCAGGAGTAATGTTTAAAGTGAAGGTAGCTCTTTGCGCATACATAACAACATTCATTTCCGCCTCATAGGCAGCGATAGCCGCACGTATGATGATGGAAGTATCAATGCCTATTTCCTGGAGGATTTCTTTGATACTTGTCGATGTTTTGCCGGCATTGCTGAAATCCCCCCCCTTAATTTCAAATTGCTGAGATAATACATGTTCGTCACTTTTTTTCATTTTTGATTGGAACTGCTTCTTACTCCCGGAAGGCCCTGGTTGAAAAGAAGGGCACAGGCTGTATACATCATATGGTGGGTTGAAAGAAGGGGAATTTCCTTTTCCTTGGCAAGTGCGATTCCCATTTTATCTGGCTTTTTAGCCCGGACATAGATAATAGCTTTAGCGTCAATTATGTTTGCTGTCCGTACAGATTGAGCATTGGACAATCCAGTCAGAAGGAGGAGCCCTGGTTTGCCAAAGGCCAGGACATCACTCATAAGGTCAGACCCTCCTGCGAATTCGATTTCTATGTCAAGATGTTCTTCGCCGCATATAATCTCAGCTTTAAGAATTTCTTTAATCTCTCTTAAGGTCATTTTATTTCTCTTTATACTACAAAAAGGTAAAAAAAAGCAAACAATGCGAATTAGAAGTAGTCTTCTGCGATCTTTTGGGCTATTAAGGGAACAGCTTTTTTAACCGGCTCGGATAATCCGGGCAGCATTGTTTCCGGGATAGTTTTTACCTGACAGGCTTTTACTATCACTTTTATGGAACAGAAATCCTGTAATTCCTTGAGTAGATTTGAAGAAGGGCCTTGGTGAATTGAAAAATCGTCGATTTTTTCTTCCGGGATCTCTTCAATGGTAATATCAAAAATCTCACCAGGTTTTTTTCCTTTATCAACAGCATCGATGATAACTATCACTTCCGGGCGAGGTTTACCTAAAGATATAGTAAACAGGATTTTTCTTATACTGGTCCCTGCATCCATAAGGCATACATTGTCTGGAATGGTATATTTTTTCTTCAGGTATTTTATTACTTCGGGGCCGAAACCGTCATCCCCGAAAAACATATTCCCACACCCGGCTATTAAGATCTCTTTTTGGCAGTAGACAGGGATTTGTTCCATTTAAAACTTCAGCAGTCAACTTGGCTTAAGTAGAAAAAGTATCTAACTTGTTTCCCTCTGAATCAATAATATTAACCTTTACACCGAGTTTTCCATCCAACCTATGAGTAGCGCAGGATAGACAGGGGTCATACGCTCTGATAGACATTTCAACCCTATTCAAGATTCCTTGGTCATATTTTCCGTCTTTTATTAAATCTATGGCTGCTCTTTTAACTGACATATTGATAGGAGCATTATTGTGGGTTGTGCCTACGATCAGGTTTACATTGGTAAGAAGACCATTCTCATCTGTTTCATAGTCATGGATTAGAGTACCCCTGGGGGCTTCTATACAACCAATTCCATGGGCAGCCCTGGGTTCCACCTTTTTTCTTATATCTGTACTGGTTATTTCAGGATCGTCGAGAAGGCGAATAGCATTTTCCGCATTATAAAGAAGTTCAATTAATCTTGCCCAGTTATAGAGCAGAGTTAATTGAGTGGGACGGCCGAATTTTTCCCTGAATTCTTCCAGCTCGGCTTGAGCGAAAGGTGTATTGATTTTATCACAGACATTGATTCTAGCCAGGGTATTGGTCCGATAGATCCCATTGGGATTATCCAGGTCCATGGAAAACTCACCTGCTTTTTTCATATAGGGGAATTTCAAGTAGGACCAGGGTTCTACATGCTCTCTGATATAATCGGTATATTCCTCATATTTGAAATCTTCATAAGAACCGTCAGCATTCATCATTCTCAGTTTTCCCTCATATAGTTCGAGGGAGCCATCATCGGTCACAGTGCCTAAAAATCCCGTGTTTATAACACCCAGGGTTTTAACTAATTCTAAATATTTGGAAAAGAGGTTTTCTTTGGCAAAAGAGATGGAGAATTTAGCAAAATCTAAACATTCATCCGCCATCTTTCTTAATTCCTGCCTCTCCGGCTCTAATAAAGGCCGGCTAAAGCCGCCTGGAACTGCGGCAGAAGGATGGATGGCTTTTCCAGATATCATCTCTAACATTTTGGCTGCCATGTGTCTGACTTTAACTACTCTTCTAGCTACATCAGGAACTGCATCTATAATTCCGAAAACATTTCTGACCGAATAATCCGCATCCGGTCCTATCACAAAATCCGCTCCCGCTAAAAAATAGAAGTGGAGTATGTGTTCTTCCATAAAAGCAATGCTGTTACACAACTCTCTTAGTTTTTTTGCAGCAGAAGGGATGTCCACCCCAAAAATAGCATCCGTTGTTTTTGCGGAAGCTAAATGATGTGACCAGGGGCAAACTCCGCATATCCGGGTGGTAATTCTGGGCATCTCTTCCACGGGTTTGCCCAGACAAAATTGCTCAAATCCCCTTAACTCAATGACATGGACCCGAGTATCACTCACATTGCCTGAATCATCAAGTTGGATTGTTACTTTTGCGTGTCCTTCGATTCTCGAAACTGGTTGAATTGTTAGTGTTTTTCCCATGATTTATCTCATTTTTGGAAGAGGTCGTAAACGCCCTGCCCCGGAAAATCTGTTAAAGGTTGCGGCCCGATCCAGTATTTGCTTAACATCAAGGCCTATGGATGACAGAGCTCCCATCATATCCACCATTGGATTGGCATCATCTGAGAGTGGCCCAAAACATCCCCGGCAGGGCATGTATGCGTTTATGCATCTGGGAGTTTTTTGTGCTCCACCGCAGCCAGATCTGGTTGCAGGACCATTGCAGAGGTAACCCTGCTCCATAAAACAACGAGTTGTATCCAGAGGTTTTCCTACTTCAAATTCAACAGATTCAAGGGGTCGTTTTATGGTTCCAACAGCTTTCTTTTCTCTGATAGTGGGACAATCATCACACACACTTTTTTCAGGAAGTTTGTATTCTTTCCCTTCTAAAAGTGCAGTAAGTGCCCCAGCTATCATCTCAGGTGTAGTCGGACACCCGGGCAGCTTTAAATCAACATTTACCACTTCATGCAAAGCATAAACTCTATCAGTCAGAGGGGGTATGTTTTCGGAAGGTGTATCTGCCGAATCAGTAGTAATAGAATTGCGGTAAACCTTTTCGTAGAGTTCCTCAAGAGTAAATTGATTAGCTAGGGCTGGTAGGCCGCCGAAACAAGCACAGGATCCCAGAGAAATAAGTGTATTGCACTTTTTTCTCATCTCTT
>JAUWTR010000091.1 GCA_030614645.1 Candidatus Aminicenantota bacterium | reverse complement strand
TGTTTATAAAAGTAAATCCAAGAAATTTATTATTATTGGTTCGTCAAGCACCTTATCCAGTGAATACCGGTTTTTGGATGCTGATCATCCTGAAGAAGAGTTTAAAATCATTAACATACGGGAAAAAGACCTCTTATATGACGTCACCCATTTTGGCGGCTACTTTTACATTTTGACAAATAATAATGCCCAGAACTTCCGGTTGATGAAAACACCGCTTGATAAAACGACCAAAGAGAATTGGATAGAGGTTATCCCTCACCGCAAAGATGTTTTGCTCCAGAATTTTACTCTTTTTAAAGAGTTTTTTGTTTTAAATGAAAGGAAAAAAGGACTGCTGAATCTGAGGATTATAAAGTGGGATGATAATTCCGAATACTATCTGGACTTCGGAGAAGAGGCTTATTCGGCTTATATAAGCACAAATCCTGAATTCGATACTGAACTATTGCGTTACAGGTATTCTTCCTTGACAACTCCCAGTTCTACTTATGATTACAACATGAAAACTCGCGAGAAAAAGCTTTTAAAGCAGCAGGAAGTCCTGGGTGATTTTTCTTCGGAAAATTACCGGACCGAACGACTGTATGCTGCTGCTAGAGATGGAGTTGAAGTGCCGATATCTTTAGTGTACAGGAAAGGGTTGGAAAAAAACGGAGATAATCCGCTTCTGCTTTACGCGTATGGCTCTTATGGCTCCAGCATGAATGCTTCTTTCAGGTCTGATCGGCTGAGTCTTTTGGACCGGGGTTTTGTATATGCTATTGCCCACATTCGTGGAGGGCAGGAAATGGGCCGCTGGTGGTATGAAGATGGGAAACTTCTGAATAAAAAAAATACCTTTACTGACTTTATCGACTGTGCCGAATATCTGATTGCTGAGAAATTTACCAATAAGGATAAACTCTTTGCCGCAGGTGGAAGTGCAGGGGGGCTGCTTATGGGTGCGATCTTGAATATGCGCCCTGACCTCTGGGAAGGAGTATTAGCTGCAGTCCCCTTTGTAGATGTTATCACTACAATGCTGGATGATAGTATTCCTTTGACTTCAGGTGAATGGGATGAATGGGGCGATCCACGTAAAAAAGAATACTATGATTATATGCTCTCTTATTCTCCTTACGACCAGGTAAAAGCTCAAGATTATCCTGCTATGCTAGTGACAACTGGCCTGCATGACAGCCAGGTCCAGTACTGGGAACCGGCTAAGTGGGTGGCAAAACTGCGGGAGCTAAAGACTGATGATAATATCCTCCTGCTGCATACTAATATGGAAGCCGGCCACGGAGGACAGTCAGGACGTTTTCGCCGCTACCGGGAGACTGCTCTTGAGTATGCTTTTTTTCTTGACCTTTTAAAATAATATTTTTACGCTGAAGACGCAGCAAAAAAACAGAAACTTCAGGAAAAACAGAAAAAACAGAATTTTACACGGATTTTCGCGGATGGACGCGGATAAGACTAAGATGCTTTTCCTGCTTTTATTGGTGGAGGAACTATTAAATCGGATTGACTTTTTAGCTCACCACAACTTCTTGCTTGGAATCATCAAATGATACGCGTTTTCCTGAAAACATGGCGGCAATAGTCATACACAACGCTGTGGAGTGATTGTATCCGGCCCGGATATCTGATTAGTCGATCCGATATGGCCGATATGGGGTCGGACCATGATAACTTTAATCTTATCAATTATTTAGAGGTATTATTTGCCCTAAAAACATAGCTTAAAATCGATTTTTGGGGGGGTAAAATTAGCTTTAACCGCAAAGCGGGGACGGGCCTCGGTAACTTTAATTTTATCAATCAGTTAGAGGTATTATTTGCCCTAAAAACATAGCTTAGAATCGATTTTTTGGGGATTAAAATTAGCTTTAAGGAGAGTTCAGAAAAAAATTCTTATAGCTTTATTTGAGGGGATCAAAATCAAGTTTAAGAGGCAAAATAGCCTGAAAATATAAGGCTATCGTACTGATAAAATTGAAGTTACCGAGGCCCGTCCCCGTTTTTAAGGTTAACCTGCTCCGTATTTGTTTCTATATTCCAGCATTTTCTCGAGTGTCTTTTGGTCCATGATTTTTTTGCCGTTGATCTCCTGTCCTTTCAGGTATTCCATTATCTCCAGGATATTGACGATCGGAAAGAATTTTATCCCCGTACTTTCTGAAAGTTCCTGGATAGCAGATCTTTTGCCTCTGCCTTTTTCCATTCTGTCCACTGACACGACAACAGCTCTGACTGCGGCCTTGCTCTCCTTGGCGATGATTTGCAGGGATTCTCTGATAGCGGTTCCGGCAGTGATAACATCATCTATTAGAACAATCCTGTCTCTGTCTGTCAGTTTTTTACCTACCAGCACTCCTTTGTCCCCATGATCTTTGGCTTCCTTCCGGTTAAAAGAATAAAAAACATTGACCTTATAGTCTGTATATAGGGCGTTGATAGTAGTAATAGCCAAGGGGATACCTTTGTAGGCAGGGCCGAAAATGACGTTATAATCTTCTTTGATATTATCTTTTATTGTGGCCGCATAGAACCGGCCGAGTTTAAGCACTGCTTCTCCATTATGCAGCATCCCGGTATTTAAGAAATAGGGGGAGATTCTACCTGATTTTAAAGTAAATTCTCCAAACTTAAGTGCATCATTGGTGAGAAGAAAATCAATAAATTCTTTTTTATAAGCTTTCACAGTTTTCTCCTTTTAGGAATAGTTCAGGTTAAAAACATATCAAAATCAAGACATTATTACCAGAACAGGCAGCCGTGCTTGACTAAAATTTTTTGACAGCATATTCTTTTCAGCAGGTTTTTTGTAACCTTTATATAGAAATCAAGTCTTATATAATGTAATGAGAATAAACAAGGAAAAACACAATTGGACAAAACTAATGATAATGAACTGATGGAACAGGTCAGTGCTGGTAAAGTAGAAAAACTGGCAATCCTTTTCGAAAAGCATCATGTAAGGCTATACAATTTTTTCCTCCGCCTTACTGGGCGAAGAAATATAAGTGAAGATCTGGTTCAGGAAGTATTTATCCGTATACTTAAGTACAGTTCTACTTATCAAGCTCGGAGTAAATTCTTGGTTTGGCTCTACAGTATCGCCCGTAATACGCATGTTGATCATTTGAGAAAAAGAAAAGACGAAGTCCCGCTCGATAAGCAGTGGTATGAGATGGAGAGCACAGAGCCGTCACCTGCGGAAAAGGCAGAGAAGTCTCAGGAGGTCGTTTGGCTGGGCCATGCATTGGGTAAATTGCCATTAAAAAAGCGTGAGGTATTGATCCTCAGCCGCTACCAGGGTCTTAAGTATAAGGAAATCGCAGAGCTCTTTGGCTGCCAGATAGGAACGGTAAAAGTCCTTGTTCACCGTGCGATCAAAGAGTTAGGGAAAGTTTATTTTGAGCTTTCAGGAGGTACTGCATTATGAAATGTAATCAAATAAAAGAAAAATTTTCCGATTTTTTAACAGGAGAGCTAGATAAAAATGTAAGAGAAAAAATTCAAGAACACATAACCGTTTGCAGCTCATGCCGGGAAGAATTAGAAAATTTAAGTGCCATTTGGACCAAGCTGGAAGTGCTCCCGGAAGAACAGCCAAGTGACAAGGTGCGTACGCGTTTTTATGCTGTCCTCGACCAGTACAAACAAAACCAGGACCGTAAAACAGTACGGCCCCGGAAAGAGAGATTCTCGATAGGTTGGTTCAGACACTGGATACCGGCAAGGCCTGCTTTTCAATTTTCCATTGCTGCCCTGCTTCTGGTTGTTGGCCTGGCTGGAGGGTATTTTCTCAGACCTGGTTGGCAGAGGAAAGGAGAGATTGTTCAGCTCCGCCAAGAAGTACACCAGCTCTCCAGGATAACTGCAGTTTCCCTGCTGCAGCAGGAATCTTTAAGCGAACAGATGGGAGGGATAAGGTGGAGTTCCCGGTTGAGCCAGGAAAACAGAGCTTCTTTGGCGGATTTCCTCCGCACTTTAAATTTAGATATTAGTGCTATTTCCCCTTCTCGTAATAATTCCATAGCTCAGTCGGAGTTTATGCAGTCTCTTTCAGAGCAGGCTTCCCCTGTGGTAGAAATTGCTCTTACTTTTGTTAAACATTTTTAAAAGGAGAAATATAATGAAAAAAATAGTTTTTGTTTTAATTCTGATCTTGATCACTGTAACATTTTTAAGTGCTGATATTTACGTAAAATCTATGCAGCAAATTAAGGCATTTGAAATAATGGGCAAGAGAAGTCCTGAAAGAATGGAAATCAATGAACAGTGGCTTGGAAAAAACAAGTTCGCTCAATTCAGCAAAGATGTAAATATTATTGTTGATTATGATAAGAAAATAATGTTCTTTATCATTAACAAGGATAAGATCTATTTCGAGCTTCCCCTAAACTTTAATAGGTCTGACTTATTAGAGATCCTTCCAAAAAAGATTGCTGATATTGTAAAGGCAATAAAAATAACAGATGTTCTGGTAAATGCAGACATAGAAAAGAAAAAGATCGCAAACTGGGATTGTTACAGCACAGAATTTTCTATGGTTTTTATGATTCCGGAAATAAATATTATGCCGAAATTTAAAATGAAAATGTGGCTGACAAAAGACCTCCCCTTTGATTATAAAGAATACAAAAGCGGGATGGATGAATTTATGGGACAGTTTATTACAGGAATATTGAATGTAGACATAGATTCGGAAAAAGAGTTTGAAAAACTGGATAAAATCGAAGGATTCTCTGTTGGCAGTGAAGTGGTAATTGAAATATTCGGCTCTGAAATAAAAGTTGAATCCCAAATCCTCGAGGTAACAGAGAAGAAGGCGCCTCTGGGGATTTATTCTCCCCCCAAAGGATTTACCAAAAAATCATTTGATTCGATACTCAGAAAATAGAATCCTGAGAGCTCTTTAAAAGAGCTTTAAAGTATTTTGGAATAAATCCAACATTCAGCTTGTCCAATAACATATGGTTGAAGATATTTGATCGATCATTAAATTTTATGACATTAGAATTATAAATGCATAATTAATTTTAATGAGGAGTAATTGGATGAAGAAAATAGAAATACTGAAAGCTGCCGTACTTTCCCTAAGTATAATTATCCTTCTTTTTAGTCAGGTTGGTTGCTCGGCATTTGAGATAGACAGCCTTTGGCGGGAGAAAGAAATTTTGATCGACGGTAATTCTTCCGACTGGTTGGGAGCTTTAGTATATTTAGAAGATAACGGTGTGTCTGTCGGAATACAGAATGATGAACATGACTTATACATATGTCTTTTGGCTGAAAGCAGCTTCCTCCGTTCTCAAGTGATGCGCCGGGGATTCACCCTCTGGTTTGATCCGGCTGGCGGAAAAGATAAAACATTCGGGATCAAATTCCCGCTTGGCATGCTGATACCGGAAACAAGGCCGCAGGCGAGAATAGAACCGATAGATAGAATAGATAGAGAGCAAAAACTCGAAAGTATGGAGATCTTAAACGATAAGCTCGAAATTTTAGGCCCTGGCAAAGCTGATCATAGGATGATTCCGCTGAATAAGGTTAAGGGAATAGAAGTGTTTATTGAGGCAGCCAGCGGCCTTCTGGTCTACGAGCTTAAGGTCCCGCTTAAACAAAGTGAAGATTATCCCTATGCTATCAAAGCATCAGCCGGAGATACGCTCGGAATCGGGTTTGAAATGCCGAAGCTAGATAGAGAGGCCTTGCGGGGAGAAAGACCGGATGGTGCTGGCATACGAAGCGGCGGAGGTGTTTCAGGAGGTATGGCTGGAAAAGGCGGAATGCGCGGTGGGGGAGGCCGTAGCGGAGGCCGCGGAGGTATGAGCCGCAGCCGCCCTGAAGTAGGTAAAGGCCTGAAAATATGGGTTAAAACACTTTTGGCTGCGGATAAATGATGTTTAAGCGAACAGCCGCAGTGCTGACCATTTTATTGTTTTTTGTGCCAGTATTGGCTCTGGCGCAGCAGGCAACCCTTTGCGGAAAGGTGAAACTGGATGATGATATTGTGTTGCCTGGGGTTAAGGTCTGGCTTGAAAATACTCTTATTAGCACTATAACTGATAAGGATGGTACCTTTACCCTGGCTAACATAAGTCCAGGTAAATATTTTATCTGTGCTTCTCTTGATGGCTTTATAACAGAAAAGATATCTGTTTTTGTGCCGCAGGGTAAAACAATCGTTGTTGATTTTTCTCTTAATATAAAAAAAATAGCCGAAGAAGCATCTGTCACTGCAGAAAGGCCGCTTTTAAGCGCTGCCGAAAAAGTAAGTAAGATCACTCTTACACCTCGCCAGATCGCAAACCTTCCCAGTATGGGGGAAAAGGATATATTCAGGGCTTTTCAATTACTCCCTGGAATAAGCGGCAGCAATGAAGCCTCATCAGGGCTTTATGTGCGGGGAGGGACTCCTGATCAGAACCTTATCCTCTACGATGGTTTTACGATCTACCATGTAGATCATCTTTTTGGATATTTCAGCGCATTTAACATGGAAGCTGTGGAGCAGGTTGATCTGCATAAAGGCGGATTTGAGTCGAAATACGGGGGACGCCTGTCCAGCGTTATGGAACTGACTGGGAAAAGCGGAAGTAAAGAACAAATTGGTTTTGGAGCAGGACTCAGTATGCTCAGTATAAATGGATCGGCTGAGATCCCTCTTTTTGATATTGGCTCACTCCTTATTGCTGGCCGCCGTTCCTTTCAAAGCCCTCTTTACAACAGTATTGCTGATATGTTCTCAGGATCAACCGGGAAAGCAGCAGGTCAGGGCTCGGTTAGGGGAGGTAGGCGCGGAGGTGGAGGCGGGATGTTCGAATCGCAGCCGTCCTC
>JAUWTR010000042.1 GCA_030614645.1 Candidatus Aminicenantota bacterium | reverse complement strand
CCGGATGAACGACTGTAAAAAGACGTAAAAACCTATAAATAAAACCGCTGGATTTTTCCTCTCCTGTGCTTCCCCTCAGAGTAGAACCATTATTCATATTATCCCTTATCCTTCTCTACATCATTCATAATACAAAAAACATTGTCAATCTCTTTCAAAACTGAACATTTTTCCACTGTTCCTGTGAATAACCTTGTTAATAAATCATTAGTTTCTTTTTTAATAAATTGATTTAATTATGCTTACATTGTTCTGCCCATAATTTGGGCACTATTACTACCAAAGAACAACCTCCTTTCCCCGCTCCTTGATCAACTTTTTAATCTTCTTTAAGATAATATTTTTACGTTCAAGAAGTGTTTTAATCTCCTTTTTATTCAAATAAGGAGAAAGCCGGGTTTTGATCAGTTCATCTGATAAATTTTGAAGATTTTCGTACAGTTTCCTGGAACAACAGGTGAGATCACAGTTTAAGATCAATTCCGGAGAAGGGAAAAAAGCTTCAGTAAAGTCTACTCTCCAAACTTTCCAGTCCTCTTTCTGGATAAAAATATCATCCTCGTCATTACATTCATCATAAACCAGGTTCTCAAATATCCTTATGGTTTCTATAGTTCTGTGAAATTTTATGGCATCAGGTGGTATATCTCCGCTTCTCTTCCGGTAACTTTCTGTGATAAATTCTTTGACTCCGATCTGGAGAGAGCCTTTTATTCCCTCTATCTCTCTTTCCACGATCGGAGGATTTATTTCAAGACCTAAAAGCTTTGACAGTTCATAAGCAGCAATTTCATATTTGAAACTGTCTGGGGGGATTTTTGGCCGAGCACGGTCTATATACTTGAAGTATCCTTTCCGAGATACCTCCCCATTATCAAGAGTTACTTTCCAGGGCGCTGTTCTCCCCATGATTTTATCTTTTTCCACCCGGACGATCTCGGCTTTTTTTAGATAATCTTCCACTTCCTTTTGAAACAAATTCCCCTGGTCAGGCACAGGATTTTTTCTCTCTCCAAGCAAAAAACCTACACCTATAAAAAAAATAACAATATATACAAATCTAATTTTCATCCCCTTCCCCCCACACAATAAAATTATCATTCTCTATTATAAGAGCACTCAGGTGCCCTCCGAAATAATCTGATATGCCCGTATCTATTATCCAGATCCTCCCTTGAAACCGGTCCATATTCTCCTTTGAAACCACTATCCTCCCGGCCATTGGTGTGTGAGCTATGACCATAAATTTACTCTTGAGATTGGTTAAGATACTATCAACATCTTGCTTATAAACATTCTCATCTTTTCGTGCTAAATCGCGGAACCACAGGGGGCCTCCGCCTTCATAAACAAGCTTAAGGGGTTTTAATCCTTTTAGCTCCATGCGCACACGCATATTAATATCGTTAAGTTTCCAAGTAGAATATGTTTTGCTGATGCCCCCATGGACAAAAATAGTGTCATTAATTTTAATTACTGTATTGTGCTTACGGATCCATTTTCCGTATTTATTATTAAAAACATCTTTATATTTTTGTCTGGCCCCACGGTCGTTTCTGATCAGCTGAGTCCAGTATTTATTTAAACCATTATTTTCATTTGAGCTGTGATTTTTCTCGCTTGCTTTTTCGTTAAATTCCTGCTCTTTTTTCTCTCTATATTTATCAGGCAGAAAAGAAACAAATTGTTCCGGAGTAACATAACCGGGGTAATCAAAGGAAATTCCCGCAATATTCAGAAACTCATGGTTCCCGATCAAAGCATGCACCATACCGCCGGCCTTTTCCGCTTCTTTTTCCAATCTCATTAAAAGGTCAAAAACTTTTCTGGCATCAGGCCCCCTATCCATTACATCGCCGGTTTGGACTAAATGTATTTTCCCGCCTGCCCAATTTAAATTCTCATCTATAATTCCTGTCCTCTTCAAGATAATGACAAAATTTTTATAATCACCATGAATGTCTCCCACTGCAACAATTTTAGCCACCCCGCTCCAAACACACTTAATACTAGCAGAACACAACTGAGTAAAAATAAAGAGAAGGAATAATACCGGCAGGATATAATCAAATACATTTTTTCTCTTTTTCCCTATTGTATCCAGCACTTTCATCCTTTGGCCTTTAGTATATTCTAAAAAAAATACTCTTGATTAGCAAGTCAAGCTATCAAAAAGCATTGACTTTAGTTTTTTCTTCTGATAAATCTATAAAAGAAATAGGGATAAAATGGAAATCGATCTAAGAAAAAAAGACAATATTGTAATTTTCGACATCAAAGGAGAAATCAGGCGTTCTGATATGGGAAATGTTTCTCTCCATCATATAGTAAAAGAGCAGCTTGATTCGGACAATAGCCGCATTCTATTGAACCTTAAAAAAGTAGAATTTATTGACAGTTTTGGTGTAGGTGAAATCCTCGCCAGCTTTATTTCCACCCAAGATATTGGCGGAAAATTAAAGCTGACACAAATTTCAAAAAAATTGCATGTTGTCTTCGAGATAACCATGCTCACTAAAGTATTTGAAATATTCAAGGACGAAAATTCGGCATTAGAAAGTTTCTCCAAAGAATAATTCCCTAAAGACCTAGTATGCCTGAAAACAAGCTTTACTCTCTTCTAACCCGAGTTGTAAATATTAGAAAGGGCGAAGAAACTATTACCTTACTGCTCTTTTCATACTTCTTTTTGATCACAGCACCATATACAATCATAAAGGCTTTGCGTAATTCAGAATTGCTGGATGCCTACGGAGAAAAAGCTCTCCCGCCTGCATATTTATTAACCGCCATACTCACCGGGTTTGTGGTTGTTCTGCATTCAAAATTTCAGGTCAGGATATCAAAACAGCTTTTAATAATATCAAGTATGATCTTTTTTATATTAACGGGTATGTTATTCTGGCTTTTTTTCCCCAGCACTGGGGATTGGCTGCGCCTTGTATATTGGCCCTGGGCAAACATTCTTGTAGTCGTTCTCATGACTCATTTTTGGATTACTGTAAATGAAATATTCAATCCTCGGGAAGCCAGAAGGTTGATCGGCTTTTTTGGCAGCGGTGGACTATTAGGAGGTGTTTTTGGAGGCCTGTTGGTAAAATTGCTAGCTGAAGTCATTTCAACCCACCTTCTGCTTTTTGCCTTTGGGATGTTTATTGCTTGCATCTTTGTAATTAGAGCTATTTTTTCTTATGCCGAAAAACTTCCCCAATATGATAAACCTGAGAAACCAAAAAAAGAATTTCCAAACACACATAAGGTTGGGTTTATTGACAGTTACCACTCTGTTAGAAAAAGTCAATACCTGGTCCTAATTGCCTTAGTAGTCACAGTTTCCATGATCGTCTCGACCTCAATCGATTTTCAATTTAACGCACTAGTCAATGACACTATTAAGGCAAAAGATAACATGACAGCCTTTTACGGACTTTTTTACTCGCTGCTAATGCTTTTTGCTTTTTTTCTTCAGCTCTTGATGACAAGTAATCTTATCAAGCGCTTCGGTATCAAAATAACTTTATTCCTATCGCCTTTGATCCTATTCATAGGTTCAATTGGTATTGCCGCTGCCCCCTTACTCGGAATGGCGATATTCCTCAAAGGCAGCGAAAAAAGCCTTTCCTTATCTCTTAATCAATCAATAAGAGAGATCCTATATATCCCGGTTCCACCTGAACTTAAATTTAAAGCCAAAGTATTTATTGATATGTTCCTAAACCGTTTTGCTAAAGGTATATGCGCGATCCTTCTTCTTATCCTAACTTACTTTGACTTGGGCATTTCTTACATCAGTATTCTTTCTATCGTTTTTCTCGGTATCTGGGTCATGCTTAATCTTAAAATAAGCTTGGAATACGTCTCCATTTTAAAAGAAAATATCAAAATAAAATGGGTTAGTGGAGACAAAGCTGTATCAGATAAGCTTGATATTGATTACACAAAACTGGTTTTCGATACCCTGGAAAGCAAAAATCAGAGCTCTGTTCTTTACGCCTTACATGTTTTTGACCTGCTGCAGCATGAAAATCTTTCCCCAGAAGTAAAACAGGTCATCTCACAAAAATCAGATACCTTAAAAGCTTTTTCCATAGGAGATATGTTCGGAGCAGAAGGCACTTCAGTTATCTCAGAATTCGAAGAAGATTTTGATAAAGAAGTTCTAAAAACGGATATTAATGAGATCATGTCTCTGGACGCCTACCAAAAGGTAATGAAAATTCATGCTGATAAAGTACTGGAAAAAAGCAAGGAAGCAGAGATTGAAAAAATGGAACTTGCTAAAGCTATTGGACTGATGGATCCGGATTCTCCCATGGCAGACAAACTTGAAACCCTCATCAACGATGATTCCCCTGAAGTTGCCAGGTATGCGATTGAAAGCGCTGCAAAACTCAAACAGGAAAAATTTATTCCTGCTTTAATACACCGACTGGGTAATCCATTGACCAGAGGAGATGCCATATCTGCCCTTAATAAATTCGGCCCAACTGCTATCGCTACGATGGGCAAGTTCATGGGAGATTCCAAAAAAGATTTAAAAAAGCGAAAAGCAGTGGTTGAAGTATTAGCCAATATTCATTCCAAAGAAACCGTTGATATTTTGCTAAATGAACTCGATAAAAGGAGAAGTGACCTTGTCACTGAAGTCATTAATTCCTTAGATAAAATCCGGAGTGAAAAACCAAATATCCATTTCCGTACTAGAGTTGTCAAAAGAAAAACTTTTTTGTTGATAAAAAAATATTGCCGTATATTCATCGAGCTTCAAGAGTTAAGCCCTGCAAAAAAAAATAAAGAACTAAGAGAAAAAATGCGTAAGGAGCTTTCTATATCTTTCATAAATATATTTAAACTTCTTGGGCTTCATTATCCCCATGTAGATATTGTAAAAGCCTATCAAAACATTAAAACCGGCACCAAACACTCTATTGCTTATGCCATTGAACTGCTTGATAATATCCTAAAAAAAGATATAAGAGATTTTGTCTTACCGCTTATTGAAGAGCATTCTCAACCATATAAAATTAAGAAATTTCATCAATTGTTAAAAACCCTCCCTAAATGATAAATCATTACCTTGAATTTATTACCTTTTCCAGATTATAATCATAAGAGAATAAGATGCCAAAAATATATATCTATCCGAAAAAAGGAGATGTTTATCATTTTTCACTCCTGGACAAAGTTGCTTCTCTAGGCCGCTCTGCAGATAATGATATTCCTTTAGATGACCAATTTTGCTCCAAAAAGCATGCTTTAATATTACCTGAGGGCACTGATTTTTTGATTCAGGACAACAACAGCAAGAATGGAGTTTTTCTCAACGGAAAAAGGATTTCCAAAAAAAGCATCCTCAAAAAAGGTGATGAAATTTTGCTTGGATCAACCAGGATCGTATTCGGTTTGAAAATTGATTCCAATGTAGAAGTAACCGATTCCCCCTCCTCATCAGCTAATATCAACACCATATTAAACCTCAAAGATATTTTAAAAAACCCAAGCATGAGCACAACAATTCAAGCTGACGGAAAATCTATTGATATGGAAATGCTGAAATCTCAACACCTGGATTTCTCAATTATCAACGAAGTAAGTAAAGCTTTGATCCTTCATAAACCTCTTGATGAACTTCTCGAATATATTATGGATATCATCGGAGAAAATTTAAAGATGGACAGAGGAATTCTTCTTCGGCATGAGGGACATCCTCCTCAACTTATTGCTAAAGTCGTCAGGATAAATAGCAAAGAACTGATCAATAAAAAAATTCAGGTCAGTCAAAGTATTGTCAACACTGCAATTGAAAAAAATTCAGCGATTTTAATCTCCGACACTCAAAGCGATACCCGGTTTAAATCCCAGCAGAGTATTCTGAATTTAAACATTCATTCAGCCATGTGTGTTCCTTTATGGAACAACAAAAAGATCATGGGTATAATTTATTGCGACCGCATATCCCTCCAGTCACCTTTCTCTAAATCTGATTTGAGATTGTTAACTCTTCTATCCAATTTAGCTGCAGTTAAAATTGAGAATGCAGAACTTTATGAAAAAGACCTTGAAAGAGAAAAAATGGAAAAAGAATTGCAATTAGCTGCGCAGATCCAGAAAGACCTGCTACCTCAAAAATTTCCAAAGATAAATAACTTCGACATAGCTGGAGCTAATGTTCCCTGCTCCCAGGTCGGAGGTGATTATTATGACTTTACTCCGATAAACCCAAGTCAGATGGGAATTGCTATTGCTGATGTTTCAGGCAAAGGGGTGAGTTCTTCACTGCTGATGGCTTCCTTACGCGCCTCCCTTCACTCAGAAATCCACAATGAACATCTATTAAACGAAATGGCGGCTAAACTAAACAATTTTGTACACAAAAGCTCAGCCATTAACAGCTTCATAACTTTTTGTTTTTGCGACCTCAACCATAAAACAGGTGAAATAAATTATATCAATGCCGGTCATAATCCGCCTATTATTCTAGACAGCAGGGGTACGGTCCACCGCCTGGAAATTTCCGGCCTCTGTTTGGGGATGTTTCCTGATTTAAGTTATTCCCTCAAAAAAACAAAATTAGATCCAGGAGATATCCTCCTGCTATACACTGATGGCTTCACAGAAAGCAGAAACAATAAAAACCAAGAATTTCAGGAATCAGGGCTTATTAAAGCCTTAAAAAAACATTCAAATCTGCCTGCCCAAAAACTTATATGTGCTATCTTTGACGAACTTGAAAGCTTTTCACAGGAAGAACCTCCTTTTGACGACAGAACAATAGTAGTAATTAAACGCACAACTTAAAGCATTGAAATCATAGGCCCATTTTAAATTTAAACTTTTTTCTGTTATAATATGTTGTTTTTTACCCCTATGAAATATAAAAAGTACTTAGTCATTGTAACATTTTTACACTTGGCTTTATATGGATTCTTATTTGCTGGTCAGGAAATAAAAAACTCCCCCTTCCCTGTAACATATTTTCAATTAGAAAACGGTCTAAATGTTATTTTATCCGAAGACCATTCGTTGCCTGTAATATCGGTGATGGTCGCTTATAAAGTTGGCTCTATTAATGAGCAACCAAGCAAAACCGGCCTTTCATACCTTCTCGAGAATCTCATGTTCCAAGGTTCAAGAAATGTGGGTCGAATGCAACATATCAGTTTTATACAACGAATCGGCGGAACACTCAGTGCCCGGACAGACAGAGAGAAAACTATATTTTTCCAGACAGTTTCTTCCAATCAAATGGCTACAGTTCTTTGGCTGGAAGCGGACAGAATGAAATCCCTTTCTATTTCATATACAAAGGTCGAACAGGCTAAAAAAGCAATACTCGAAGAGATTAAGCAAAAAAAATCGCGCAACCTTTTCCAGAATAGTTCTCTTCTCTTTGATAAACTCCTTTTTTCTGATTATATATACTATCACCCGATTATCGGAGAAGAATCCGATATCAGAAATATTACATTAAAAGACGTTTTTAATTTTCACTCTACTTATTATTGTCCTAACAATGCTGTGATCTGCATAACCGGAAATATTGATAAGCAAAAAACTATTTATCTTATAAGAAAATACTTCCAATCCATCCCTGCAGGAAAGCCTATCCCCGCAATTAACCAATCTTCCCAAATGCTTGAATTAACCAGCAAAACAGAATCAATTACCAACCCCCTGTTATCTACTCCCGGATTCTTTCTTGGTTATAGAATTTCCCCCCCCTACAGCAAGGATTATTACACTATGTCTGTAATTGAGTATCTTCTTTTAAAAGGAGAAAGTTCGCGCCTTTATCAAAGACTGGCCAAAAAAGATAGGACCGTTCAGAAAATCGAAGGTGGAATAAGAAAAATTAAAAACCGGGCTATATTTAGTTTTTTTGTAACAAGCACCAACAACTATACAAGGAATAGAAGTAAGAAGGCAATATTATCTGAGCTGAATAAATTAAAATCTAATGTTGTCTCCGAAAATGAGCTAACAAAAGCTAAGAATTTGCTCAAAACTGCTTATATAAAGCGTTATTCAACCTCCCTTGGGAAGGCATTTTTTTTAATTGAAACATTTCTGCATAACAAAAACGTGCAAACATTTCAGGACGAACTTAATAAGTATCTTGAAGTAACCCCCACCAGCATTATAGGAATAGCAAATAGATATTTTAACGAGAAAAGTATTTTAGTAAATATTGAAACCAAATGAAAATCAGACATTTTACCCCCCTACTGATCATACTTTTTTTAAATCCAATTCTGCTTTCGCAGGAAAGATTCAGAAAGTATCCTCCCAACCCTTATCCGCTTCCTTCCCTTAAGCTTCCTGAGATCGAATCCCAGACCCTTTCCAATGGCCTTAAAATATCTTTAATGCGTCTTACCAAAATACCTGTTATCAGTCTCCAATTAATCATTTTTTCAGGAGAAAGCACTTCTCCTGATTCTTTACCCGGTCTTGCGACTTTTACATCAAAAATGCTGAACCGTGGCTCTTTAAATCTATCTTTCTCAGAAATAGAAAAAATCATTGATCTCATCGGAGGCGAATTTTCTGTTAAGACATTCCCGGATTACACTGTTTTTTCTTTATTTTTCCTGGAGGAATACCTTGATTCTGCCCTTGAGCTTT
>JAUWTR010000145.1 GCA_030614645.1 Candidatus Aminicenantota bacterium | reverse complement strand
ATGCAGCCAATCTCTATGTTCTGCTCCATCCTGAAATTATTGAAACCCATCAATTTTCAGGCGGGAAACAAGCCCGCATCAACCAAGAAGAATGCACCAGCTGCGGCGAATGCATAGAGATCTGCCGATTCGACGCTATCAGTAAAAGTAATTCTGAGGATATAGTAATAGACCCCCTTTCCTGTGAGGGATGTGCTGTTTGCTCTCACATCTGCCCCCCAAGTGCCATAAAGATGGAAGATGCCATATCCGGGGAATTGTTTATATCAAAAACCTCATACGGGCCTTTTGTCCACGCCAGGCTGGGAATCGGGGAAGAAAGCTCTGGAAAACTTGTAAGCGAAGTCCGCAAAAAGGCAAAAGACATTGCAGAAAAAGAAAATCTGGAATATGTAATAATCGATGGGCCCCCGGGAATAGGCTGCCCGGTGATCGCCTCGCTTTCCGGCACTGACCTGGCGCTTATCATTACAGAGCCCTCTATCTCCGGCATCCATGATATGAAGCGAGTCATTGAAACAGCGAGCCATTTCAACACTAAAACCGCCTGCTGCATCAACAAATTCGATATTAATCTGCAAAACACGACAAAGATCGAAAACTGGTGCAGAGAGAATTCAATCCCGCTTCTAGGCAAAATTCCCTTTGACCCAAAAGTAACAGAAGCCATGGTAAAAACAATCCCTCTACTTGAATATACAGAAAGCCCTGCATCCGGAGAAATAAAAAATATCTGGCAAAAGATTCATAATATCCTTACCCGGGAGGCTTAATAAAATGACAAGAACAACCTGGAAATATCTAGTAGATACACTCCTTTTTATATCTTTTATAGGAATTGCTTTTATAGGCATTCTCATGGCTTTTTTTCTGGCTGAAGGCCCCACCTCACAAGCAAGAGAGAGCGAGAAATACTTCCTCGGACTTCACCGCCATCAATGGGGGGACATTCACCTCTATCTATCCCTTGCATTTACAGCCCTTGTAGTAATCCACCTTATCTTGGAATGGAGTTGGATCAAAGGAAAAACCCGCAAGCTTTTTAAAAAGGAATGGGTCCCGGCTTTGGTATTTATTATAGCACTTTCACTCATCGTCCCTTTAATTTTCTGGGCTGCCACACCTAAACATCCCGCCGACTATGACGAATACGGAAATAGATCAGGAGATAGGTTGGGCAAACAGCAGAAGCTGACAGTAGGAAATATAGCGGCCCAGCTCAATAAAGAAGAAACCAAACCCTCCCAAGAAAGCCCAATACTGAAAAGTAAAGAAGAACATCTAGAGGAAAACAAACTCGTCCGCGGCCGTCTGGAAGAAGACATCTCAGGCATTCTTATCACAGGCCAAATGACTCTTAATGAGGTCGAAAAATCATCAGGAGTGCAAGCAGGTAAAATAATCGAAGCCATGGGACTTCCGCCTAATACACCCCAGAACGAATCCTTGGGAAGGCTGCGCATACAATTCGGGTTTACCTCGCAGGAACTGCGGGATGCTGTCGATTCACTCATGAAGAAGACATATAAAACAGGTGATAGTTTGGGAAGCCAGCAAAAAATGAGCGAAGAAATAACGACAATCGAACCCAGGAAAGAAGCAACCAGGGCCAGCAAAGAAATCCCAACCCTAAAAACTGAAGAAGAACATCTAGAGGAAAACAAACTCGTCCGCGGCCGTCTGGAGGAAGAGACCTCAGGCATTCTTATCACAGGCCAAATGACTCTTAATGAGGTCGAAGAATTAACAGGAATCTCTGCTGCTGAAATACTTAAATCCCTGGGCCTTCCCGCAAACACCTCAAAAAAGGAAGCTCTTGGCAGGTTGCGGAGAAGATATGGCTTCACCTTACAGGAACTGCGGGATGTTGTTGCCGCTTTAGTAAAAAAATATTAAATTAAATGAACCTGTAACTACAGATAATAATCTTCCATCCTGTCAAAGGCTTTATTTATCATCCCTTCAGAAACACAGAAAGACAACCGCAGATGAGATTCGCCAGTAGGGCCAAAAGCTATTCCAGGTGTGGTCGAGACTTTTCCTTCTTTTAAAAGTTTTTTACAGAAAGATGTTGAGTCTATGCCTTCTGTTAACAATATTCGGGGAAACATAAGGTAGGAGCCGCCCGGTTTTTGATATTCAAAGACCGAATTAAGCCTGTCAAGCCGCTCACACATTAAATTTCGAGTCTTAAGGTAATGATCTCTAAAATCTTTAACACACTGCTGGCTTCCCTTTAAAGCTCCCAGGGCAGCATATTGAGAAACTACAGGAGCACAAATTGCAAAAGGAATGTGGGCCTTTTTTATCTGAGGAATTAATCTTTCATGGGAATGTAGATAGCCTATACGCCACCCCGTCATTGCATAGGTTTTTGTAAAAGTATAGCAGCTTACCACATTTCCCTTCATCTCAGGAATCGAGGCTATACTGAAATGTTTGTTACCATCAAAAACAAAATATTCATAAGCCTCATCTGTAATTACCATTAATTCGTTTTCCAAAGCAACAGAGGCTAACTTACGGAGCTGTTCTTCAGGAAAAACCGTTCCGGTGGGATTACTCGGGCTGCAGTACATTACAGCCTTTGTTTTTGGTGTTATCGCAGCTTCCACCGCTTCAATATCAAGGGCAAATCCTGCTTGTTCCTTTAAAGGAACAAGCACAGGCTTTCCGGAAGCAAGAATAACCTGACGGATGTGTGTGGAGTAAGTCGGAGTGGGTAAAATAACTTCATCTCCAGGGTCGATCAAGGCCATTACGGCTGCAGCCAATCCTTCGATCGCTCCTACAGTTATTAAAATCTGTGAGACATCAGCATCAACATTATTGTCTCTTATAAGCTTTTTAACGATTTCCTCCCTCAGCTCCATGATGCCGTCGCTGGTAGAATATCCACCCACTTTTCCATTTTTAATAGCTGAAATCGCAGCCTCATTTATATGCTCCGGGGTGCCGGAAGTCGGTTTAGCCCATGATAAAAAGGCCACATCTTCAATCTGCTGGGATAATCTTGTCATTTCATGGATTGCGGACTTGGGTATTTCACTAACTCTTTTCGAAACATTTAAATCATTTTTCATTGTTATATTTCCTTTCGAAGTCAAAAAATCTTCAGCTTTTACTTTGCCACAGGCATAATTTTTATGCCAATCACTGGGCACCGGCATCTCCTGGTATAAGGATTTCCGCTGGGCCTCAAGCGGGCATCTACTATATCCCATAAAATCGGCAGCACATATGATCTTATTCCCAGTTTTAGACGAAAGCTTGTCTAAAAAACGAAATCCCTCTTCACATCGGAGAAGATGATGGTCAATAATCAAATTATCGACTTGTTCTGCCAATTGGATGGCATTGCGCCGGGCTTTTTCACGTTTTGCCGCCGTTATATGTTCTAAATATATAGGAGGCCCTGAAACCAGCACTATATTAGGCTGTCAATCAAGTATATGCGATACAGGCCCGTTATCTAACAGCTGAATGTCTGAGGCATGCACAAATACCTCTTTTCCATCTCTAACACACGTCATCATCACTGTCCCAGGGATTTTTTCCCCTTCTCCATGCGGTACAGAAGGGGAGAAACTCAAGGGCCCCATCTCCTTTCCTTCAGCATTGGGGAGCTCCCGCCCCATGAACCTGGATAAATTATCGCATCGTTTTATCATTGCAGCCGAAAGGCCCTGAGTCCCTTTGCACCATAGCCTGGGCATGTAAAAAAACGGCTTTACTTTAGAAGCTGCAAGCTGATATGGATTTGCCTTGACCAGAGGGCAATGGTCACCGTGGAAATGGCTGATCACTATGTCAGTACTGTCTTTTATATGTTCAATTATTTCCAGGCGTATTCTCTCTCCAACTGCTACCTGAAAGGGATGGGGAAGCAAACCAAAACGTTGATACCCCAGAGCCACTCCAGGGTCAATAACTATCTTGCGGTCCCCAGTCTCAATTACACAGCAAATACCCCGAACTCCTAATGATTCAGTTCCAATTATTTTTATCCGCATATTCTTTCTATTCCCGTGGGCTTTATCTTATATTGCGTTCTTGTAGCACCCTCATCTGCTGCAGGCCCCCCTGCACCCTGGGAAATAATTGACGTTGTGCCCAATAGATTTTATAGTATATATGTAATATGATAAATGAAATAACATTTTTTATATTTATTAAGGAGGAAAAATTATGAAAAAAACATTCATCATATCATTTGCATTTATTATTTCCTTTATTTTTCTATCACAACAACTTTTCGCCCAGAGATATTATAGAAATAATCCTAGGATATATAATGATCCTTATGATTTAAATCTGACCCAAAAGCAGCTGGAAAAGATGGATAAACTTGAAATCGAACTTGAAAAATCACTTTCCCCACTATTTTCCAAGCTTAGAACAAATTATTTCAAACTTGATGAACTCGAGCTCCAGAGAAGCCCTGACCACACTAAAATAGATAAGGCCTGGGAAGAAATTTATACACTTGAAGAAGAGATCGAAAAAAAGGAAATTGCTCATGAGGAAAATATCAGAGGTTTATTGACCGAAGACCAAAGGGCTGTATTTGACTCTTACTATGGCTATGGAATGGGAACTGGCAGAGGCTATTACGGCCGCGGGCAAGGAGGAATGGGCCAAGGTTACGGCAGAGGCGGCGGCTATGGGGCAGGGTACGGGAGTAACTATTTAGGGCGCGGTCAAGGTTATTACGGCAGCAGAGGCGGCGTTGGAACACTGGGCCAAGGTTATTACGGCAGAGGCATTGCCAGAGGTACCGGCCGCTTAACTCGCGGGAGTTACCGATATGACTCCAGGGTTCGATACGGCAGGGGACCATGCGGTGCCGGACTGGGTAAATGGTACCCCCAGGGCTACGGCCGGGGGCGCTGGAACTAGGACGAATCCCTGTAATTCAAATTTTCTTTAAGTAAATCTATTTCACCTGAATTATTCACGAGGCGAGTTAATTCTGCTATAATCTCCTTTCTAGAGGAAATATTATGCCTAAAGACCACGAGCTTAAAAATTATGCAGACGCATTGCAGGAGCAGCTCATGCAGCAGATGAGCAAAGTATATAGCGAAGCAGTGATCGAGCGCTGGCAGAATCCCAGAAATGTGGGAAAAATTGACAACCCGGACGGATACGGCAAGGTCAAAGGTATATGCGGCGACACTATGGAGATTTTCCTAAAAATAGGAAAAAACAAAATTTCTGAGTGTACTTTTATGACCGACGGATGCGGCACAAGCATGGCGGCAGGAAGTATGGCTACAGAAATCGCCAAAGATAAAACCTTTACTGAAGCTTTAGCTAAAGTAAGTGCTGAAGAGATTCTTAAGCAACTCGGAGGCCTGCCGGAAGATAGCGTACACTGTGCCCAGCTTGCTTCAGAAACTTTAAGGCGTGCCCTGGCTGATTATCTCCATAACCGTAGCTCTTCCTGGAAAAAGCATTATAGAAAAACTTAATTTGAATTCT
>JAUWTR010000206.1 GCA_030614645.1 Candidatus Aminicenantota bacterium | reverse complement strand
TTTTTCAATCTTGACTTCATAGATACTGCTGATATAACCTTGTTCTGAAATAATATGAATTATTCACCAAAAAGGAGGCCTTATGAAATCCAAAATTTTTAAAATTAGCATATTGTATTTTATTGCAGCTTCTGTCCTATTTTGGGGCTTAAACGTGCAGGTTTTTGCCGGCTCAAAGGTTGCCAAGGAGAAAAAACTGGTGCTGGAATGGTTGAGCCAGCCTCAAGTTGTAGAAAAATTCGGAAAGATATCAGACACTATCTGGTCTTATGCAGAGCTGGGGATGCAGGAGTTTAAATCTTCAAAACTACTGGCAGACACATTGGAGGAGGCTGGATTTACTGTAGAACGGGGGGCAGCAGGTATGCCTACTTGTTTTGTCGCTTCATATGGCTCAGGGAAACCTGTGATTGGGATATTGGGTGAATATGATGCCCTGCCCATGCTTTCACAGAAAGGACGTGTGCCCAAACAGGACCCGGTAGTGGAAGGTGCCCCTGGTCATGGATGCGGTCACAATACAATGTGTACGGCAGCAGCAGCAGCAGCATTTGCAGCAAAAGAAGCGATAGATAAATATAACCTGGAGGGAACGGTTAAAGTATTTGGCTCCCCGGCTGAAGAAACTCTGATAAGTCGTCCTTATATGGTAAGAGCAGGTCTGTTTGATGAGGTGGATGCTGTAATAGATAATCACAGCAGCAGTACTCTGGGGACAGGATACGGCAAAGGTGGAAATGCCATGTACTCCGTTATTTTTACATTCAAGGGAAGGACTTCACATGGTGCTTCCCCCTGGTCGGCAAGAAGCGCTCTGGATGCAGTAGACATTATGAATGTGGCAACAAATTTCTTAAGGGAGCATCTTTTTTATACTTACCGCATGCATTACGTGATAATTGAGGGGGGAGAGGCTCCCAATGTAGTACCGGACAGGGCTAGTGTCTGGTATTTTGTCCGCAACAGTGATGAGAGAGTCGAAGAGATGTATGAGAAAGTGGTCAACTGTGCTAAAGCAGGAGCTTTAGCGACTGGAACTGAGCTGGCCGAGGTGAAAATTTTATCCGCAATACATCAGCGTAATGCCAATAAAGGACTGGCTGAGCTTTTACAGAAGAATATAGAGATAGTGGGAATGCCTGCATGGACAGAAGAAGAGAATGCTTATGCTAAAGCTCTGCAAAAAGAACTGGGCAAGCCGGAAAAAGGGATGCCCACAAAAATAGGAAAGCTCAGAGGGCCTTCCCCGGTATTTGTAGGAGGCGGCTCATCTGATGTAGGCGAGGTGACGCGGGTAGTTCCGACTACTTCGATTGTCTTCCCAGGTGGTGTACCTGGAGGAATAAGCCATCACTGGTCTGCCGTTGCTTCAAATTACGGCTCTACTGCCTGGAAAGGCCTGAATGCAGGGGCTAAAGTAATGGCTGCCACAGTTATTGATTTATTCAAAAATCCGAAAGAACTTAAAAAAATCAAAGAAGAATTTGATACTTATGAGAAGGAACATCCATACAAATCATTTCTGCCCGAGGATGCCAAGCCTCCTTTGGATTTGAACAAAGAGCTGATGGAAAAATATCTACCCTTGATGAAGAAATATTATTTGGAAAATAAATAGAAAGAAATGACGAAGCAATCCCAAAGTGATTCACATAGGAGGAGAAAGAAATGTCAAAAAATAGCATATTTAATCTTTGCAAAATTTTTATGGTCTTGCTTATTCTGCTTCTGGCCAAGCCCAGCATGACTGCGCAGCGCCCGCAAAAGCCAGTTCTGCATGGCCGTCACTGGATTGCAATAACGGGAAAGCCTTTGGGGGCGACAGCTGGGGCAAAGTGATTTGAGCGGGGTGGATATGCGGTCGATGCCTCCTGTGCTATGCTGGCGGTGGTCTCTACCATGTATGATGTTTTAAGCTGGGGTGGGGAAACGCAGGCGCTTATATACAATCCCCATACAAAAAAAGTTTATGGGATAAATGCCTTGGGAGCAGCACCAACAGGAGCTACACTCGAGTTTTTTAAGCAAAAAGGCCTGGAATACCCGCCCGCTTATGGCCCGCTTGCAGCAGTAACACCAGGAACACCGGGTGGTCTACTGACCATGTTGGCTGAGTTCGGGAGCATGAGCCTAAAGCAAGTTTTGGAGCCAGCCATGCAGATGGCTGAGGGTTATCCAATAGAAGAGGCCCTATGTCGGAGTATTGAGCGTGGAAAAGAGAGGATAAAGAAGTGGCCTTATTCCAAGAAAGTCCTGCTGCCTCATCTGGGTGAGGAACACGAAGCTCCTCATGCGGGGGAAATTTTCCGTCAGGGAGATCTACTGGATACTCTTAAAAAAATGGTGGAAGCGGAACAAGAAGCCCTGGAAGAGGGAAAAAGTCGTAAGGAAGCGATATATACAGCATATGACCGCTTTTACAAAGGAGATATTGCAGAGGAATTTGTGCGCGGATGTCAGGAACAGGGCGGGCTTATCACTAAAAAAGATCTAGCCGATTGGCAGGTCTATATCGAAGAACCGGTGACCACAGATTATAAGGGTATAAAAGTCTATAAACTGACAAGCTGGGTGCAAGGGCCGGTCATGCTGCAGGCTCTCAATATGCTGGAGGATATCGACCTGAAATCTATGGAATATAACAGTGTCAATTACATCCATACTCTTTATCAGGTCATGAATCTTGTTTATGCGGACCGGGATTTTTATTACGGCGATCCCTATTATCCGCCTGCAGAACCAATAAATGGGCTGCTGTCTAAAGAATATGCAAAAGAGCGCTTAAAACAGCTTAACTGGAATGTAAATGATCCGAACGTCAAACCGGGCGATCCTTATCCTTTTGAGGGAAAGAAAAATCCTTATCTGCATCTTTTGGAAAAATGGACAAATACAGGGGAGAAGAAAGTGGAAAATATGAGCAGGGAGGAACTGGCTGCCCATGATGAGGAATTTTTTACAGGCACTACTTCCATCCAGGCTGCTGACAAAGAAGGGTGGGTGGTCTCTGTGACTCCCAGTGGAGGATGGATTCCAGCCTGTATTGCCGGGAAAACCGGGATCGGTATGAGCCAGCGTATGCAGAGTTTTGTCCTGGATGAAGGCAAGAATCCCTATAATTTAGTAGAGCCCGGTAAAAGACCCAGGGCTACCTTAACTCCAGGGATGGCGCTTAAAGATGGCAAACCTTATCTCTCTTTTGCTGTTCAGGGCGGAGATACTCAAGACCAGAACCTTTTACAGTTTTTTCTCAACATGGTGGAATTTGACATGAATGTCCAGCAGGCCTGCGAGGCTGCAAATATTGTAAGTTATCAGATGCAAAGCTCCTTCGGGGAGCATGTGGCCACCCCCGGGCGGTTGACTCTAAATGAGGGAGTGTTGGAGAAAGTCAGAGAGATGCTGGAGGGAATGGGATATAAGGTCGGGGTGAGTGAACGTACATCAGGACCGATAACTGCGATTTATTTTGATTGGAAACACGGCACTTTGTGGGGGGGAGCCAGTAATTACGGTGAGGATTACGGAATCGCCTGGTAATGGGGTCAGGTCTTGTTTTTTGCTTCATCTTTATAAATAATGAGGGGAAAAGTTAATACGGATAAAATATTAATTACTGGAGGAAGCAGTTTTTTGGGGGGATATCTTGTAAAGAAAGCGCTGAATTATTTTTGCGTCGCTTCCTCATTTAATAACAATAAGCCTGATTCTTGCTTAAGGCTCAGAAGCTAAGAAAAAATGGGGGAAATCCTGAATTGGATTATAATCTTGCATTTATTTCTGAGGTGATATAACCTTATTTCACTTTAATTTATCTTGATCAGTATTATCAGGAGATAAGGATGGAGGGAACGGAAGCTCTTAAAGAGAGAGAATCTGGAAATTTTGCAAGTTTTGATGGTCTTAAGCTGTATGAGCAATGGTGGCGGCCGCAAAGCGAACCCAGGGCATCAGTGGTTATTTTACATGGATTATGCGAGCACAGCGGTCGCTATAATGAGGTGGCTGAATTTTTAGCCACCCATGGATGTGCGGTTGATACTTTTGACCTGAGAGGTCACGGAAAATCTGAAGGAATAAAAAGTTATATCGAATCTTTTGATAATTACTTAAAGGACCTTGATGTATTTCTGGTCAGAGTCCGGCTGAGGCTTCCTGATAAACCGGTTTTTCTGCTTGGCCACAGCATGGGAGGGGGGATATGTTCAATGTACTGCATAACCAGGCAGCCGGATATACGGGGAGTGATCCTAAGTGCACCCACTGTTAAAATTAGTGAAGACATTTCTCCTTTTTTTCAGAAAATATCACCTATGCTGAGTAGGCTTTTTCCAAAGCTACCAACTGTCAAGCTGGAAACTGCGGCTTTATCACGAGACCCTGAAATTCTAAAGAAACGCAAT
>JAUWTR010000228.1 GCA_030614645.1 Candidatus Aminicenantota bacterium | reverse complement strand
GCTGTAGCGCAGAGAGGAGCTAATGCAGCAGCTATATTCGTCCCTCCATTTTTTGCAGCTGATGCACTAATGGAAGCTGCAGCTGCCGGTGTGAAACTGGTTGTATGCATCACAGAAGGACTCCCAACATATGACATGATCAAGGTCAAACAATTCCTCAAAGATAAAAACTGTGACCTTATCGGCCCCAATACACCGGGCGTTATCTCTCCTGGACAATGTAAGATCGGCATTATGCCTGGCAAAATTCATACTCCGGGCACTATTGGGATCATTTCCCGCTCAGGTACACTTACTTATGAGGCAGTCCAGCAGGTCTCTCTCCAAGGATTTGGCCAATCAACAGCAATCGGAATTGGCGGCGACCCTATTGTAGGATTAAAATATATCGAGTTGTTAAGATTATTCAAAGCAGATGAAAATACGGAAGCAGTGGTTCTTATCGGTGAAATCGGGGGGAGTGCAGAAGAGGAAGCTGCTGAATATATTAAAAAAGAATTTCCTAAACCTGTAGTCAGCTTCATTGCCGGCCAAACTGCTCCTCCAGGCAGACGAATGGGGCATGCCGGGGCTATCATTGCCGGCGGCAAAGGAACAGCAAAAGAAAAAATGGCTGCCCTCGAAGCTGCCGGAGTATTTGTGGCAAAATCCCCAGCAGATATGGGTGTTATGATAAAAAAAGCACTTTCATAACCTGAACTATTCATAAAAAAATAGCGATTGAATTTAAAACTAAAAACGGAAAAAAAGTTACAATAGTCATTCCTGAAAGAAACTTGCATATCATTGAAAATAAAATAATAAACATAGCTTCGCCATTTTCTTTATGAATATTGCAGGATAACTAAAATTGCCAACGCTTAAAGCAGACCTCCATACCCATACTTCAGAGGACCCTCGCGATATAATCAAATACAACGCCTACTGTCTTATCGACAAGGCCGCTAGATTAGGATTCGATGTCTTAGCTATTACAAACCATAATCTAGTTACCTACAATAAGAAATTAGTTAAATACGCAGAAAAAAAAGATATTCTCCTTATTCCAGGGATGGAAGCAACTCTATCCGGAAAGCATGTCCTTATTCTTAATCCTGATTTTATTAAAAATCCAAAAGGCCGTTCAATCAGCGATCTTCCAAAACTCAAATCTGACAAAAACCTTATCATCGCGCCCCATCCCTTTTTTCCTCAGTCAAAATCTTTAAAATCTCTTTTTTATACCTATGCCCCCCACTTTGATGCACTCGAATTTTCTCATTGTTATAACAACATGGTTAATTTCAACAAAAAAACAATTCAAGTTTCTGAACAGCAAAACCTTCCCCTGATTGGAACCTCTGATTGCCATTTTCTTTGGGAGATTGGTTCTACTTTCTCTTTAATCGACTCTAAAAAAGATCCTCAATCAATTATTGAAGCAGTCAAAAATGGAAAAATTGAGGTATGTTCGACTCCCCTACCTTTTTTATCTATGCTCAGGATTGCTTATAAATACTTTCAACTCAAGCTGTTCATGGCCCTAAACCGGCGAGTTGGAAAAGAAAATTGAAGAGTCTGTACAAAACGTTTATAATCCAGCCTGAGGAAATTGAAAATGAAAAGATATGTTTTGTTTATATCAATCCTAATATTCGGGTCCGCATTTTTTGCTCAAGACATCCAGCATCAGGTCGGTGTTGTTAATATAGAGGTGCCGGTTAGGGTATTTCAAGGCAGAACCTTTATTGATGACTTGACTATTGATGATTTTGAAATTTACGAGGACAACATCCTTCAGAAGATCGAGACTGTCTATCTGATCAAAAAAAACAGCATAAAAAAACAGGAAGGAGAGCAGCATTTCTTCCCCAAAGTCACCCGAAATTTTGTACTTCTTTTTGAAATCACCGAGTTTTTACCTAAGATCGAAAAATCCATTGATTACTTTTTCAACTATGTCATTCAACCAGGCGACAGCCTTATGGTTATAACTCCAATTAAGACCTACAATTTCATGAGTGAAGCTATAAAAAAATTGCCAAAAGATATTATTATTGACCAACTAAAAGGAAAATTAAGGAAGGATACTAAACTTGGAAATTCAGAATACTGGGGCTTGATTAACGATCTTAAAGCAATAATGTCAGATTCCGATCTTGACTTAGAAGTTAGACTCCAAAATTATGAAAGCATTCTATACAGATTGGATGGCATGAGGAGTATTAACGGGAAAAAACTACTTGATTTTGCCGGATACCTTAAAAGCTTAGAAGGACAAAAACATGTCTTTCTTTTCTATCAAAAAGAACTTATTCCTAAAATCGATTATAGAACCATTATGCAGCTTGAATCCCTTAACCAGAACCATCCGGACCTAATCATGAAATTGTACGAATTATTTGATTTCTATAAAAGAGATATCGCCTTTGATGTTGATAAGGTCAAACAGGCCTTTTCTGATTCTTTGATCTCTATACATTTTTTACTTATTACCGCTCAACGGCCTCAAATGCAAAGCCTTGAATATTCAAACACAATCAGAATGGAAGAACAGACTGAAGATATCTTTAGTGCTTTTTCAGAGATGGCCAAGGCCACAGGAGGATTAGTTGACAGTTCTGCCAATGCTGCAGTTTCATTTGAAAAAGCAGTAGAAGCTTCAGAAAATTACTATTTACTCTATTATTCACCTAAAAATTATGAAGTCAACGGAAAATTCAAAACCATAAAAGTCAAATTAAAAAACATGAAATACAGAATTACTCACCGCGCCGGGTATATAGCAAATTAAAAAATGACTATTCTTCCTCGGAGGCTCTTACTCGTCCTTCTTTTATAGAGTCGTTTATGATTTTTTTCTGAAACTGCCGCGGGACTTCTTCATAGCTGGAAAACTCCATAATGAATGAACCTCTTCCTCCGGTTATAGAGGTCAGAGTTGGCTCGAAATCGATCATTTCCGCTAAGGGAGCCTGTGCCTTAATTATCCTCAAACTTCCTTTCTGCTCCATTCCCTGAACTTTTCCCCTTCGTCCATTTAGGTTTCCCATAATATCTCCCATATAAGATTCGGGAGTATAGATCTCAATGCTCATTATAGGTTCAAGAATTGTCGGTTTAGCAGCTTTTATCCCCTCTTTAAACGCCATAGAAGCAGCGACTTTAAATGCTATATCCGATGAATCTACATCATGGTATGAGCCGTCGTATAGATTGGCCTTAAAATTAACAGTGCGGTATCCTGCCAGAACCCCTTTCAACCTGGATTCTTCGATACCCTTTTCCACAGACGGAATATAATTTTTCGGAATCGCACCTCCGAATACACTGTTCTCAAATTCAAATTCCTTTCCGCGTGGAATAGGCTCAAATTTTATCCTTACATCTCCATACTGACCTCTGCCTCCTGTTTGTTTTTTATATTTTCCTTGTACATCAGACTTGCCTTTTATGGTTTCACGGTAAGATATTTTCGGAGGTTTTAAGTCAACATTTACATTATATCTTTTCTTAAGGCGGTTAGTGATTATTTCAACATGAAGCTGCCCGTTTCCAGAAATTATCAATTCACTTGTTTCAGCATCCCTCTCTATCCTGGCAGTGGGATCCTCCTCGGTTATCCGGTGTACAGCCTGCGATATTCTATCTTCATCCGCACGGGTTTTTGGCTCGATAGCAAAAGATATGGAAGGTTCAGGATATTTGAATACTGGGAATTTAACCGGATTTCTTTTGTCACAAAGAGTGTCGCCGGTTGAAGTATATTTCAATTTAGCTGTAGCTACCAGATCACCGGCTTTAGCCTGGCCAGCAGGAACCTGCTCTTTCCCTTGGAGAAAAAACAGACCAGAAATTTTTTCATCTTTCTGTTTATTATTATTGAGGATTGATGAATCCGGATTGATCTTCCCGGAAAAAACACGCATTATCGATATCCTTCCCGTATATGGGTCAGAAATGGTTTTAAATACTAGGGCCGAAAATGGCTCATCCGGAGAAAGTTTGGTTACACCTTCCTCAGTAGGCATCTCTTTTTTATGCAAAGGATCAGGCAGAAAATCAATAATCATATCTAAAACCTGCTGAGTTCCAATATTTGTTAAAGCAGAAGTGGCAAATACAGGAAATATTTCCCTTT
>JAUWTR010000051.1 GCA_030614645.1 Candidatus Aminicenantota bacterium | reverse complement strand
TTCCTGATTTATTTTTTGTTCTAATCCTACCCATAAGAACTTGTGCAGCGGCTTGTAACCTATGTCTTTGGTCTTGCTGATGCTGAACTCTATGCCGGTTGAGTCTTTGATTTCTTGGACATTAATTTCCAACGCCGCCCCAGCTTTAGCTTCAAGAGCGTTTTCTCCAGCTGATTTTTGCTTACAGTTTTGTGATAAAATCACCATACAAACAAGAAAAAATACCCCAAGTAATTTTAATATTGATACTTGTTTTTTCATGCCCCCCCCTAAAAAATCTTGATTTTGATAGGCTACCGCCGTTAGGTGTTATGGCAGCCTTATCAAGATATTGGGTCATGCTGCTAGTATTATGCTAAATCTAGTACCCATTATTGTGCTGCATACCCATCATTCTTACTCATTATTTTATGTACATGAGATTGAAGTGTCAATTGATTTGTTGATAATATCAGGGGCTTATGCTAAATTTCTGATAAATGTTTACAAGTTCTATGATGCAGAAAAATAAGTTGCTGGTTCTGTTTTTTATCTCCATAGGCTCTATCAGCAGTTTGTTATTTGCCCAGGAGTCTGATCTGACTTTAAAAGCCCATTATAAAGAGAAAGTGGAGGAGCGGATTTATGCTACCGGGAATGTTGAGATTACATATAAAAACTTAAAGTTATTTGCTGACACAGTGGAATTAAACACAGAGACCAAGGATGTTGTTGCAGAGGGGAATGTTATAATTCAGATGCCGCAAGAGGTGATTAGTGCAGAAAAAATCAGTTTCAATTTGGATTCTAGAGAAGGTATTTTGGAAAAAGCCCATGGTATGGCAAAGCCTTATGTTTTTTATGAGGCGGAATCGATTGAGAGAAAGGAGGACAGTGTTTATCAATTTAAAAAGACCAGGATAACATCCTGTACTCAGGCAGTGCCGCGATGGTGGTTTTCAGGATCTAAGGCAAATTTTAAAAAAAATGATTATATTGAGATGTGGAATGCTGTTTTAAGAATAAAAAATATCCCTGTTTTCTACTTTCCTTATATTAAATTTCCCGTAGGCGATGAAAAAGCAACTGGTTTGCTAACTCCACAGCTGGGGTATTCCGGCCGCAAAGGATTGACTTATTCACAGGGGTTTTACTGGGATATAAGAAGGAATATGGATGCTACTCTAAACTTTGATTATTATTCATTTCGAGGCTTTGGAGGTGGGCTTGAGTACAGGTATATGTTTCCCAGAGGAACAGGTGGAAAATTAAACCTGTATTACTTTAATTTTAAACCTCTTCCCGAAGAAGAAGGCGCAGTAGAAACAGAGGAGGAAGAGTTTCTTAACAGTGCTTACATTTTGCGGTTCAAGCATAACCAGCCGCTGCCTTTTGACTTTAATCTTGTGGCTGATGTTGATTATCAAAGTGCTTTTGATTTTTTAAGAGAGTTTGATAATAATGTTCAGCGGGCGCTTATTGCAAACCGCAGCTCACAGGTATATATTTCCAGGGCCTGGTCGTATTTTAACGCAAATGTGAGATTGGGGAGGTTTGAAACCTATTACAGGTTATTGGACAGGACTCTAATCAGAAAGAGTTTTCCTGAAATCGGATTTAGTTCGTCTAAAATTAACATCATTGGACCTGTGCATTTTTCTTTTTCTTCGTCTTTTAAACATTGGGAATTTGGATTTCAAGATGCATATGAAAAAGGCAATCAAAAAAAGGGAGATAATTTATCGCTAAGACCAGCTATCACAATTCCTTTTACTGCAATTCCCTGGATGACATTGAATCCTTTTTTCTCATCAAATTTTGTCTACTATTTCCAAAGTTATGCTCCCGGAAGGCGTACTGTAGTTGATGACCCCTTGCTGCAAAAAAACTTTACTTTTTCTTCAGAATTTATTGGCCCGGTTTTTAATAAGATATTTTTTAATAAAAAAAATGAGCCTGTTTTAAAACATATTATCGAACCTTCAGTAAGTTACCGGTATGAAAGCCCGGTGGCTATTTCTGACAGAATTATAACAGCCACAGGCTATTTTTTCAGGTATCATTATTTAAAATATGGATTGACTAATCGAATTTTAGTAAAAAAAAATGATATGGCAAGGGAGGTCTTTGCTTTGGGAGTTAACCAGACCTATTATTTAGAAGCCGAAGAAAGTCCTTTACAGAGATACCTGTTTGAGGGAGAAATTCCCGCTTTTTCTGATATAAATGGGTATTTGAGGTTTTATCCCAGTAATAAGTACAGTTTTGATTTTTCGACTAGGTTTAATCCTTATTATAAGAGCTTTTCAAGCCTGAATGTGGGTGCTAACTTAGGCAAACCTGATGATGATTTGTTCCTCAGGGTTAATTGGTATAAAAGCAGTGACCCGTATAGACCAAAATACATCTATGCAAACCGTCATCAGCTCGGAGTGTTTGGGGGGGTCAAGATTCCCTGGGTAGGTTTAGAAGCTAAAGCACAGGTGGATTATAATTTTGCAGAAAAAAAGATGCTTTATTCCGCTTTTAAGCTGGAGTATCATTATCAGTGTTTTGATTTCGAGGCTGATCTTAAGATGTTTTTTTTCCGCGAGAAGCCGGAAATGCAGTTTAGAATCACAATCGGATTGGGGAATATTGGAAAGACTACGGATTTTCTGGGGGGAATGGGGTTTTAAACGAGCTATTCATTGTCTAGTTGATTTATATTTAGTAAAATGAATTTCAGCCCAGTATTAGGAGGAGACATGAGAGTACTTATTACAGGCATTACAGGTTTTGCGGGAAGTCATCTGGCGGATTATATTTTGGCAGAATATCCTGAAGTACAGGTGTCGGGAATTATGCGCTGGAGGAGCCGGATGGAAAATGTGCTCCATATTAAAGATAAAGTCAACCTGGTTGAAGCGGATTTAAAAGATATCGTCTCACTTAAAAAGGCACTTGCAGAGATAAAGCCTGACCGGATATTCCATCTTGCTGCCCAGAGTTTTGTGCCTGCCTCCTGGGTCTGTCCAGCAGAGACGTTTGCCATAAACAGTATCGGGCAGATCAATCTATTTGAAGCGGTTTTGGATTTGGGTCTTAAACCAAGAATACAGATTGCAGGTTCAAGCGAGGAATATGGCTTAGTCCATCCTGACGAAGTTCCTATGAAAGAGACCAATCCCCTGCGTCCCTTGAGCCCTTATGCTGTAAGTAAAGTAGGGCAGGACATGCTGGGCTATCAGTATTATAAAAGTTATGGAATGCATGTTATAAGAACGCGTGGATTCAACCATACAGGGCCGCGGCGGGGGGATGTTTTTATCTGCTCTAATTTTGCAAAACAGATCGTTGAGATAGAAAAAGAGAAACGTGAACCAGTGATGTATGTAGGAAACCTTGAAGCAAAAAGGGATTTTACTGATGTTCGTGACACAGTAAGAGCATACTGGTTGAGTCTTGAGAAAGGAGAGGCAGGAGATGTTTATAACATTGGGACTGGAAAAGCTTATGCGATGAAAGAGATGCTGGATATGCTGCTTTCCTTAAGCCGTGCTGAGGTTGAAGTTAAAGTTGACCCTAAAAGACTGCGGCCTTCTGATGTCCAGATTTTACTATCTGACAGCACAAAATTCAGGCAGCTTACAGGTTGGGAGCCTAAGATAGAATTTAAACAGTCCCTGAAAGATCTTCTTGATTTTTGGAGAGAGCGGATTTGAAGCGGAAAATATTTATAAGCGGGGCTAACGGATTTGTCGGTAGTACTCTAGCCCGCTTGTTGGATTTTCCTGAAAATGAGATATACGGCACATCATTTCCCCATAAGCCTAAACCTTTAGGCCTTAAATGCAGGAATGATATCCGCTATCTGGATATTCGGCGGGAGGGCGATATCACTGAGTTTATTAAAGAGACACGTCCGGATAGAGTTTTCCATCTGGCTGCGGTTTCAAACGTAGGCCGTTCCTGGGAAAAACGTACAGAAACTATTGAGACAAATATCCTGGGAACACAGCATGTATTTGAAGCTTTACGGAAATATATCCCGAAGGCCAGGGTGCTTTTTGTAAGTTCCTCTGATGTCTATGGGGATGCATCCATAGATGATAGGGCGCTTTGCGAAGATGATGACACTAAGGCCCTCAGCCCGTATGCATATTCTAAGATAGCCGGGGAACTGCTCAGCAGGTTTTATGTAGATGTTGAAGGGCTTCAAATTGTTATTGCACGCTCTTTCCCCCATACAGGCCCAGGGCAGAGCCCTGCTTTTGTCTGCTCTGATTGGGCGTATCAGATTGTAAAGATAGAAGAAAGGTTTAAAGAACCCGTGATGCAAGTGGGGAATATTGAAGTTAAAAGAGATTTTTCTGATGTAAGAGATGTGGTTAAAGCGTATGTGCAGCTATTAGAAAAGGGCCGGAAGGGAGAGGTCTATAATGTTGCTTCAGGGAAGGCTGTTTCCCTTCAGAAGATTCTTGATATGCTGCTGTCTTTTTCCTCCTGCCCCATTAAGGTCCAGGTTGATTCGCAGAAGTTGCGCCAAAAAGACATACCCTGTTTAAGGGGCAATAACAGTAAAATCCGAAAAGAAACAGGCTGGAAGCCTGAGATTTCTCTAAGGCAGACATTAGAGGATTTGTTGGAGTATTGGAGAAATGAAAAGAGTTATTAATCTTATTTTAATTTTTGTGATGATTTCTCCTCTTTATGCTGATTTTAAAGTTATGGGGGGATTTGATCTTGCTAAATTCAAGAACCACCATTTAAACAGTTTTCAAAGTAGCTATAAAATAGGATTTTTAGGAGGCCTTGGGTTTGAAAAAAAAATCACTCAAAATCTTTTGCTAGAATTTGACTTTTTTTTTATGAAGAAAGGCAGTAAAGCTGTATCTCATGATCCTCCCTATTTAAAATCGAAGTATAGTTTAAATGTAATTAGCATTCCGGTTTTGCTAAGATACCAGTTTTTATATGACAATTCGCCTTATATAGTTGCAGGAATAGAGACTTCTTATATTCTTTCTCATACGAATAAAGTCAAAGGAGAAGAAGCGATCGACATGAGAGATTTGACTGACAAAAGTGATTTTGGCTATATATTCGGGGGTGGTTACCAGTTTAAGCTTGAAGAAAATTTATTCTTTTTTATTGAAGCAAGGTGGCATCTTGGGGATAGAAATTTATCAATGGATGTTAAAGGGCTTGTAATGCATACCGACACAATAGTAATCATGGTGGGGATCAGGTCGTAGAAAAAAAATAGCTGGTTTATTCTACGAGTTATTCTTTTCTACTCCTACGAGCAGCTCCTCTAGCGATAAAGTAGCAGTACCGATTTTACCTATTACAATACTGGCTGCGGTGTTGGCGAGGACTGCCGCTTCTTTTATCGAAGCCCCTGCCAGTAAAGCCAGCCCGGCTGTGGCTATAACAGTATCGCCGGCTCCGGTTACGTCATAGACTTCCTTTGCGATTGTAGGGATGTGTATGGGGGGCTCATCTTTTGCAAAATAGGTCATTCCCTGTTGGCCCCGTTTGATGATGAGATATTGAGTAGAAACCCGGGAAAATATTTTCCCCCCCGCTTTCTCTATTTCAGCATCGGTGTTACATGGCTTATGTGTGATGCGGGCTGCTTCGTAGTGATTTGGTGTCAACATTGTTACTGGGGATAAAAGGGAGATGTTTTTAACCTTCGGGTCTGCAAACACAGGGATATTTTTTTTATCCAGGTAAGGTAGGATTTTTTTCATCAAAGATTGACTGATCATGCCTTTTTTATAATCCGAGATGATGAGGCCATCGAATTTTTCCTGCTGTATGAATAAAATAATCTCCTCCCTTATTTTACGGGGGAGAGGATGCGTAGATTCCTGATCGACTCTTACAACTTGCTGCTGATGGGCGATGACCCTGGTTTTTATAGATGTAGGCCGGTTTTTTACTGTAAAAATGCCGCTGCTATCCGGGATGTTGTTTTTTATCCATTCACCGGCAGCATCGTTGCCGACAACGCCGATTAAGACCGGAGAGGCATCCAGGCTTTCCAGATTATGACAGACATTTCCTGCTCCTCCCAGACAGGATGTGTCTTTTTTAACATCTACTACAGGAACGGGTGCTTCAGGTGAAATGCGGTCTACCTGGCCCCAAAGGTATTTATCAAGCATAATGTCGCCCAAGATAAGTACTTTCAGTGTTTTGAATTTATTGAGGATTTTCTTTGTCCGGATAAGGTTGATCTTACTCATAGTTTTCCTCCCTTAAAAAAATCGGGTTTGAAATAATCCAGGGACAATTCCGGTGCAATGGGGTCCTCTCTTTCAGGAAGACTTCAACTCTGTAGACTCCCGGCTGGGTAGCTTCATAGACTGCTGTATTCCCGGAAGGAAGGGGAAGTGATTTCCCATTACAAATAATGTATGCTTTTTGCTTCAGTCCTGAAGGGAGCTGGATATTAAGAGTAACCGGTGAATCGAATTGAATAGAAGTGCCCATGGGGATCTTTGTACTGCCGCTTTTTCCCCAAAATCTAAATCCTGTGGCATAAGCAGCAGCATCAACAGCATTGAAAAATCGTCCTTGTTTCAGGGCGGAATATACTTGATTTTCGGCAACCTTAAAATCTGACGCGAGCGGTTTATTGAGAAGCACATGCAGCCGGAGAAAGGAAAACAAAGGTTTGTACAGCAGATGGGCATCTGTGCTGAAATATCCAAAAATCTTGTATGAGCGATTTAATATATCCCATTTTCTGAGGTTTTTCCCCGGCCGGTCAAGCATCTTTAACAGGGGAAGTTCCGGTTTTATAAAGAGGGCAGGGAGAAAAAGCAGTGCAGGGAGGATATTCTTTTGTAACATTGAGTCTGCATTGATAATTTCTATACCGGAGTAACCGGCATATTGTCCCCAGGACCAGCTGGTCTTTGAGTAAGGGTGGGCGATGATTGTAAAACCATTCAGAGCATTTACTTGATGAGATGCTCTTTCAGCATTTTTAGAGAATCTTTGAGATGGGGTTTTAAAACCGAGCCCTACCAGGTGGCCCCGGTTTACAGACATCTCTGTACCAGAGAGCATAAGCAGCCCCTCTTTCCAGCCTTTGGTTTTCAGGGAGGCGAAGTTTGGCTCTCCATGGTCGGTGAGGATGATAAAATCAAGTCCGGACCGAGCTGCGATATGAGCGATTTTATCAGGCTCTTTTTTGCCATCTGAAAGTGTAGAGTGGATATGATAAGTACCTACGATCTCATAAAATGAACTGACTTTTGAGTCAGGTATATAAGATTTAAAGCGGATGAGGTGAAAGCTGAACCAGAGGATATAAACAATAATCAAACCCAGAAGAAAATAGAAAATCTTTCTTTTTTTTTTTATACTCATTATGCAGCCTGACCTATTCATAAAAAAATGGCGATGTTATTATTATTATTTTCTTTTCAATGATATGCAAGATTTTTTCAAGAATGATTATTGTAACTTTTTTCTTGTTTTTATTTTTAATTTTAATCTCCATTTTTTTACTCTCCGAGCGAGCCGATCTCACCGCATCTGCTTCGTTACAGGGCATTCGCGGTGAAGGACCACAGCTTCATACCATGTGCCTCGCATCTGCAGTAACCTCGACTCGTGAATAATCCAGGTTGAATGGTGTTACCTGCCGGCCAGCATGGCCTCGATATCGTCCCGAACTGTGCCGATGGGTTTGATATCGAATTTTTCCACCAGGACATTGATCACAGTTGGGGAAAGCAAAGCTGGCAAGGTGGGTCCTAAGCGGATGCCCTGGACACCGAGGAAGAGAAGGGCTAGCAGGACTGCAACCGCCTTTTGCTCGTACCAAGCGATGTCGTATGAGATGGGCAGCTTGTTGATGTCATCAAGCCCGAAGACTTCTTTCAGTTTCAAGGCAATGACCACAAGAGAATATGAATCGTTGCACTGGCCCGCATCAAGCACGCGGGGAATGCCGCCAATGTCGCCGAGATTAAGTTTGTTGTAACGGTATTTCGCACAGCCGGCTGTGAGAATCACTGTATCTTCGGGCAGATTCTCGGCTACTTCTGTATAGT
>JAUWTR010000245.1 GCA_030614645.1 Candidatus Aminicenantota bacterium | reverse complement strand
CAGGATGATTAAGAAAGCCGTTAGCAAGGATGAGCGGGCATGGTTCTTATCCTTCAAGGAGAAGAGAGCGAAGACTGTATCCGAGCGGATTTTCCTAGCTGGGGAAAATTCGCGTGTTTTCGTATCAACTAACCTGATTCTTGCTTACCGCTCAGAAGCTAAATAAAAATGGGGGAACAATTGATAACAATTTACAATTTGCATTTTACTTTATATTATATATTGCGTATCGATATCTATATTTCGGAGGAAAAAATGCCTAAAAAAAACATTATAATCCTTTTAACTATATTACTGGTCTGCTCCTTTACTACAGTTGCAGCCCAGGATACTTCCGCAAAAAAGCCAATCCCAGTGCCTGAGACTTTAGCCGTTACCCTCCATACGATCCAGCTTAATGGAGAAAAAATTCCTTATACTGCCACAGCCGGCTGCTTGCTGGTCAACAAACCAGACGAAAAACCAGGCGCAAATATGTTTTTTGTAGCCTATACCCGGGATGACGGTAAAGACAGATCTATGCGTCCGCTTACTTTTGTTTTTAATGGAGGGCCTGGATCTTCATCTGTCTGGCTACATCTCGGCGGTATGGGCCCAAGAAAAGTTCTCATGACAGATCAGGGTTTTTCTGTCAAACCTCCATTTGGTCTTGTTGATAACGAATATTCTCTTCTTGATATAACTGATCTGGTTTTTATCGACCCGGTATCGACCGGCTACAGCCGTCCTCTACCTGGTGAAAAAAAGAGCCAGTTTCACGGGATAAACGAAGATCTTGCCTCAGTAGGAGAGTTTATCAGAAATTATGTCACAAAATACCAACGCTGGGCTTCTCCCAAGTTCATCCTGGGAGAAAGTTATGGAACAACCCGGGCAGCTGGATTATCGGGATTCCTTCAAGGCAGACGCACCGGCATGTATCTAAACGGTATCATCTTAGTTTCCTCTGTCCTTGATTTCCAGACAATTGTATTTTCTCCTGGAAATAATCTGCCCTATATCCTGTTTTTGCCCCACTACACTGCCACTGCCTGGTTTCACAAAAAACTTACTCCTGACCTCCAGAAAAAAAGCTTGACTGAAGTAATGGGCGAATCTGAAGACTTTGCCCTTGGAGAATATGCTACAGCCCTTTTAAAAGGAAACCGGCTTGATTCTCAGAAAAAAAATGAGATAATCCGGAAACTTGCAAGGTTCTCAGGCCTTTCTTCCAAATATATAGAGCAGACCAACCTGCGCATCAGGCATGACCGTTTTGTAAAGGAACTTCTGCGTGATGAATTCAGGACGATAGGCCGCCTGGATAGCCGTTTTAAAGGCAGAGATGCAGATTCTGCCGGCGAACATTATGAATTCGACCCCAGCAGCGCCGCAATCCAGGGCTCTTTTTCCACTATGCTGAATTATTACCTCCGTACAGAACTCAAATATAAAAGCAAGCTTCCTTATGCCATTTATGGAAATGTATATCCCTGGAACTGGAATTACGGCGAAGGAAACATGCGGTCAATGGGCTTAAATATTGGGGAAACCCTCAGGAAAGCAATGAGTGAAAATCAATTCCTGAATGTATTTGTAGCCAATGGATATTATGACGGGGCTACTCCCTATTTTGGGACAGAGTATACTTTTTCTCAGATCGGCCTGAATTCAGAGTTTAAGGACCGGGTATTCATGGGATATTATGAAGCCGGGCATATGATGTATATTCACAAACCATCCCAGGCTAAATTAAAAAAAGACCTGACAAACTTTATCTTATCTGCTTCCAGAAAAAAGAAAAAATGATAAAAAAATATGCCCTAGGTTTAGATTTCGGAACTAACTCCTGCCGTTCACTTATTGTTGACCTGGAAAATGGAAATGAAACCGCAGGTTTTGTATTCCCCTATCCCTCCGGAGATAATGGCATCCTCCTCGATGCCAAAGATCCCAATATCGCCAGGCAAAATCCCCGGGATTACTTAACAGGCATAGAGGTTTCCATAAAAGGCGCCCTTCAGGAAGCACAAAACAAATGTCCTGATTTTAAAGCTCAAAACATCATAGGGATTGGCGTAGATACAACCGGAAGCAGCCCTATGCCTGTTGACAAAAAGGGAACTCCTCTAGGGCTTTTACCTCAATATAAAGATAATCCAGATGCTATGGTATGGCTGTGGAAAGACCACTCAAGTTATGCGGAAGCTGCTCATATAACAGAGCTGGCGAAAAAAATGCGCCCGGAATACCTGGCAAAAATTGGCGGGACCTATTCGTCTGAATGGTTCTGGAGCAAGATCCTGCACTGTAGAAACACGGCTCCGGATGTTTTTAAGGCCGCCCCCAGTTTTGTCGAGATCTGTGATTATATACCTGCGGTCTTATCCGGAGATACCAGACCCGATAAGATAATCCGTAGTATCTGTGCTGCCGGCCATAAAGCCATGTACAATGATTCCTGGGGAGGGCTGCCAGACAAAGAATTCCTTTCAGCCCTGTCACCGGAACTCGGAGAGTTGAGAGAAAGGCTTTATACAAAGGCAGTTCCTTCTGACCGCTTGGCTGGCAGCTTGTCGCCTGAATGGGCGGAAAAACTCGGGTTAGAACCAGGGATCGCTATTGCTGTGGGGGCTTTTGATGCTCATATGGGCGCTGTAGGAGCCGGAGTAAAAGAAGGCACTCTGGTTAAGATCCTGGGGACCAGCACCTGTGATGTTATGGTCTCCCCCCGGAAAAAAGGTTTTACTGATATCCCCGGAGTATGCGGGATTGTAGACGGTTCTGTTCTGCCTGATCATTATGGGATCGAAGCCGGTCAATCCGCAGTCGGAGATATTTTTATGTGGTTTGTAAACCAGCTTGTCCCTGATAAATACGGAACTTCTCTTGAAGAAAAATTCAAAAATTTAGAAACTGCAGCTTCCTCCCAAAAACCAGGAGAGCACGGCCTTCTGGCCCTAGACTGGAATAACGGCAACCGTACCATCCTGGCCGATGTACGTTTAAGCGGCCTGCTTATCGGACAAACACTCCATACCAAGGCCCATGAGATCTACAGGGCGCTTATAGAATCTACTGCTTTTGGTGCCCTTACTATCATCAACCGCATAGAAGAATACGGAGTTCCAGTAAGAGAGGTCGTCAACTGCGGCGGTCTGGCTGCAAAAAACCCTTTTCTGATGCAGATATATGCTGATGTGACAGGCCGGCCCATGAAAATATCCCGCCTAGACCAGACTTGTGCCTTAGGTGCGGCAATATTCGGAGCTGCAGCTGCCGGAAAAGAACAAAGCGGTTTTGAATCAGTTGAAAAAGCTCAGGAAGCTATGACCGGAGTAAAAAAAACCTATACGCCGGACAGGGAAAGCCATAAAGTCTATAAACAGCTCTATCGCTTATACCAGCAGCTGCATGATGCATTCGGCACTGAAAAATGGGACGGAAAAATGGATAATGTTATGAAAGAGCTTATAACTTTACGGGAAGAACAAAATAAGTGAGACGTAAATGTCAAGATTAAAAAAGCAAAAAATTATTCGCACTGCTGGAACGGCTACTTTGCTAGGGATCTTATTGATGGCCTTAATGAGCTGCAAGAGTCCCAGCAGTCCGGAGGAAGATTTGAAAGCCTATATCCATGTCAACAATACATGTGGCGCAGCTGTAGATATTTTTATGAATGACGCTTTTAATACTTTATTGGAAAATGATTCCAGTACTACCATCGAAGTGGTAACCGAAGGGATATATTGGATAAAAATGTGAGTAAAGCGCGGCAAGTACAAAAACCAAATTATTATCTTAAAAATTGATTTGTATCTAGTGAGAACAATCTTCATAGGTTAAAATAATATATAAATCCAATTCCAAGGTCTGCTCCCCCAAGGTTTACCTGTACGCTGTTGTTTTCGGTCTTTGAAATGTTATGTTTAAAAAAGGCTTTTGCCGCGATGGCATGGTTGAT
>JAUWTR010000250.1 GCA_030614645.1 Candidatus Aminicenantota bacterium | reverse complement strand
GCTTAACATGGCACATCCGGCCGCTTATATTGCTATTCAGGCTTATCTTGCTCCTTATGGAAAGGTTTATATAGGAATTGAAAAAATCCGCAAAAAATTATTAGAAAAAACGCTGCTTGCGACTACGCTAGGATTTGGTCCCCGATTTTTGCACTCTGCCGGTCAATTACACAAAGGGGGACCGGAAACGGGTTTATTTCTCCAACTGGTAGATGAGCCTGAGAGGGATCTATCTGTTCCCGGTGAGGATTATACTTTTGGCTTTCTGATAAAGGCTCAATCTGCAGGCGATTTTCTTGCCCTTAAACAGCGGAACCGGCATGTATTAAGGATCAACCTAGGGAAAAATGTTTTGAGCGGATTGAATCAATTGGCAGAGATAATCGGATAGAAAATGATAAATGATTCTTCTTTTTGACTTTCTGCTTTGAATTAAAGTATTATTCAGCCTGAAAATGGACATATTGCATCTATTTCTCCTTTTTGGAGTAGGAGCTGTAGCCGGCTTTATAAATGTTAATGCAGGCGGCGGTTCCAGTTTGACTCTTCCCACCCTCATTTTTTTGGGTCTTGACGCGGCTGTAGCTAATGGGACAAACCGGATAGGGCTTATCCTTCAGAATATTTTTGCAGTAACCTCATTCCGGAAAAACAAGATATACAAATTTAAAACCAGTATATTCTTAGCTGTATTTACCCTGCCGGGAGCAATCATCGGGGCACTAATCGCAACACAAGTCAGCAACACCTTATTCCAGCGAATTCTGGGGGGGGTATTGATCTTGATTGTTTTCTCAATGATTTTTTCCCGTTCATATAAAAAAAACGCTCTTGAAAGCACACGCAGCTGGTTTATATATCCAGCTCTTTTTGGTATTGGTTTTTATGGCGGATTTCTCCAGGTCGGAGTAGGATTTCTATTTATGGCAGCGCTTTATCACCTGTTAAGGGTAAATCTTGTCTTCGTCAATATGCACAAAGTATTTATAATCCTCATATATACTATCCCTGCCCTGGCCGTGTTTTCTTTGACTGGAAACGTCAACTGGCAATTTGGGCTGGTCCTGGCCGCAGGAAATGCTCTGGGAGGCTGGTGGGGAGCCCATGCCGCTGTTAAAGGCGGAGAGAAAGTAATCCGTATCATCCTGGCTGTTGCCATTACAATTATGGCAGGGAAATTATTCGGACTCTATTGAACCTGAGCTATGAAAGAAATTCATCCCTTATTAAATAAAGAAAAACAGAAGCAGGCAAAACAGTATGAGAAGGAAAATCGGATACTCGGCCTGGCAAGCCTTGGGCTATCACTTTTCATAGTATTAGGATTTTTTTTCAGCGGCATGAGTTACTGGCTTGCCCAGAGATTTCCTGGGCAATCTATAATATGGGCTTTTCTTGTTTATTTCGTAATTTTCCCATCAATTTTGTTTGTATTAGGTTTGCCGTTAGATTATTACATAAGTTATGTTCATGAACACAAGTGGAAGTTTTCTAACTATACTCGCAAGACTTGGAGTTGGGAAAAAGCCAAATCTTTCCTGGTAAGTTTGTTAATTATGATTATGGTTCTGGCCCTTCTGTTTTGGATCATGGCAATTTTTCCGAAATACTGGTGGTTGATCACTGGAATAACTATGGCATTTGTAAGCGTGATCTTTGCAACTTTAATTCCGGTAGTAATACTTCCGATATTTAATAAATATTCTCCCATTAAAAATAAAGAATTGGACTCAGCTCTGGAAAAAATACTCGCCAGAGGTGGATTAAAAAGCAGTGGGTTTTTTAAAGAGGATATGAGCAAACAGACTAAAAAAGAAAATGCTTTTCTGGCAGGACTTGGAAAGACAAGGAGAGTAGTACTTGGGGATAACCTTTTAGACAATATGACAGTGCCTGAGATCGAATCTATAATAGCCCATGAGGTCGGGCACTATAAATACAGTCATGTCTGGAAGAATATTTTAATAGGGACTACACAGCAGTTAATCGTTTTTTTTATTATAGATCAGATAATGCGGGCAGTCTTTCCTCTATTTTTAACCTCGACCCGGGCTAATCTGACTCTTTTTCCAATTCTTGCAATTCTTATGGGGGCTGTATCCATGCTTTTATTTGCTCCGCTTAGCAATGTCATATCCAGGTATTTTGAAAAACAAGCAGATGATTATGCCTTAAATATTATCAAAGAAAAAAAATCTATTTTAAGTGCTATGGCTGGACTTGCAGACCGGAATTTAGCCAATGCCTATCCTGAATGGTGGGTAAAAATATTTTATTATTCTCATCCTCCTATTGGTGAACGCCTTGCCAATGCAGAAAAGGATTGAATTAAAATTTCTTTCTGATAAAATATTTACCAGTTCAGGAATCGAGGTTGCCGCAGATGTGGAAAAGCGGAAAATAGTTAATGGTAAATGGGAAAAACCGTTAATTATGAATTGCTAAATCTGAAGCGAGCACAAGCCAGGCCTGAATTTCAGCTATATCGACATTTTTTATGAATAGTTCAGGTTAGAAGATGAAAGATAAAGAAAAGTCAAAGGAGCAGTTGCTGGAAGATCTTTTTGAATCACGTCATAAAATATCCGAATTAGAAACTGCGGTAGTTGAGATGAAGCTGAAAGTGAAATCTCTAAAGAAGAAGGAAGAAAACCTTCACTCATTATTGAGGTCCATGGATGATCTGATCTTTATTATCGGCCTGGATGGCACATTTAACCGATTTTATCAGGAATCCAACAGAGAAGACCTTTTTGTATCGCCAAAGGAATTTTTAGGGAAGCATATCAAGGATGTCTTTCCGGAGGAAACAGCGTATATATTTCAAAGAGCTTTAAATGCAGTTGATGCTTATGGGAAAACCCAGGATTTTGATTACCTTCTGGTGCTCAAGGATAAAGAACAGTGGTTTAATGCTAAAATCTCCCCTTTTAAATCACCGGGCGGTGATTATTTTGGTTATGTCTGTGAAATAAGAAATATAACCTCACGTAAGTATATTGAAGAGGCTTTAAACGAAAGTGAGGAACGCTACAGGGCAGTGATGCAGCAAAGTATAGAATGTATTTTCCTGGCAGATATTGAATCGCAGGTCATCTTGGAGGCTAATAGAGCGATGCAGCATTTAGTTGGATATACTTCTGAAGAATTATCCGGCTTAAGTATTAATAATTTAGTAATCAACCAGGATAAAAAAGATATTTATAGGGAAATTCTGCGCGCACTTAAAGAACACGCATATTTTATAGGTGAAAGTAGATACAGCAGAAAAGATGGTTCATCAGTTGAGGTCGAGATCAGTGTTAATGTTATTAAGTACCAGGAGAAAAAGGTGTTTTGTGTTGTATCACGTGATATAACTCCACGCAGGCTGTCTGAGGAACAGTTGACTCGTGCTGCTACTCACGACGCTCTCACCGGCCTGCTGAACAGACAGTATGTATATGAGCGTTTAGCTAATCAGCTTGCTATGGCGCGGCGGCAAAAAACCAAGTTTGCTCTTCTATATATTGACCTGGATAACTTCAAAGAAGTAAATGATTCACTTGGTCATGGGCTTGGAGATAAATTGTTAAAAGCGGTTGCGGGGAGACTGAGTTCAATTGTACGCCGTGAAATAGATACACTTGCCCGGATGGGTGGGGATGAATATATGTTTATTCTAGGCGATATTACTAAGGCAGAAGATGTGGAAAAAATTACTCAGAATGTTCTTAATATGGTCCAGAAACCGTTTGAAATTGAAGATATAAAGCATCATATTACTGCCAGTATTGGAATATCGATTTATCCTGAAGATGAGACTAATTATGAAGATTTAATAAAAGCCGCTGACTTGGCCATGTACTTTGCAAAGGCTGGAGGGCGAAATAATTATAAGCGG
>JAUWTR010000175.1 GCA_030614645.1 Candidatus Aminicenantota bacterium | reverse complement strand
CCGACCAATAAAGTCAGATATAGCCCAGACCAATTTTATAAAAAGTTGTATAATGACCAGGGTTTTGATTTTTCGCCACTTCCATATAGTGCAGATGAAGTTATTGGAATTGCAAAAATGTTTCCTCGCAATTATCGTAGTATTTATCTTGGGGAGTTTGCTAATGAACGTATTGTGAAGAATACTGTAGGGCAGGATTACTCTGTAATCCATTTTGCCTGCCATGGATTTCTCGATGAACAATTCCCTTACCGGTCAGCATTAGTTCTGTCTCTTAATGATAATAAAAAGGAAGATGGCTTTTTTCAAGTGAGGGAAATATTTAACAGCAGACTTAAAGCGGAGATGGTTGTGCTTTCAGCCTGCCAAACTGGGAGAGGGGCATTGAAAGCAGGAGAAGGGATTTTGGGGCTTCCCAGGGTATTTTTCTATACTGGAGCTAGGTCTGTTGTATCTACATTGTGGAATATCGGAGATAAGCCCACTGCTCGATTCATGAAACTTTTTTATAGATATTTGGCCAGAGGGAGTAGTAAGTCTAAAGCTCTATCTGATGCAAAACTTAAAATGATAAATTCTAACTTCAGACATCCTTTTTACTGGGCACCGTTTGTTTTAAATGGAGATTTCATAACTCCTATATTTTCACGCTAATATGTGGTTATTTTTTTACCGTAAAATCAGCAAGGGAGGACTCAATTTTTGTTCCATCAGGTAAAAAAGCCGTGACCATCCAAAAATAGGATTCACCTCGACATAGACGGTTTAATAATTCCATAGGAGGAGAGGCTTTGTTTTTAATGATTTTATTGCTTTGCCAAAGGGGATAAAGTGTTTTGTCAAATATTTCTAGCACATAATATTCCGAAGTCGGAATCTCGCTCCATTGAAAATTAATTTCCTCAGGAGTCATTTTATTTATTGGTTGCTCAAGTGTGATATAGCTATTCGATTTTCCGCGGAGCTGACTTCTTTCTGAAGTTTTTAAAAGAAATGTTATAGTCAATGAAATTAGTAGAATAGTAGGGATTAATACGGTAGTATACTTCCATGCAGGGCGAGGGAAAAAAGTATTTGTTTTTGCTGTTTCCATGACGGCACCAAGTCTTCTGAATAGTTTATTTTCCTCCCTGAAAGTTCTTAGAATAAAGTCAACTTCTCTAGCACAAGATGAGCAGCGGCTTATATGGGATGTGGTTTTTTTCCTCTCTCTCCTGGATGCTTTAGCTCTAAGATATCTAAGGATAGCTTCAGGGGTTGGGCATTTATTTCTGGAAAGGAGGAGAGGAGTAGCGATAAAACTCCTAAAAAGCTTCATTAAAGCTAATTGGTTAATCTTCATATTCAATAGCCTCTTTCTTTAGCTTTTTTTTTATATCAGCAAGACCACGGTATATTAAGTTTCTCGTTTTTGCTTTGCTCCAGTTTAAGATTAGTGCAATTTCCTCAATTGTCATGTTTAATAAGAAAAGCCGTACTGCTTTTCGGCGGGATTCCATAAGAGAATCAACTGCTTCACCAACAACATATTTTAAGTCTTTAGCTCCGGAAATATTCATGGAGTAGAAACTTTTTTGTTCTGATATTTTTTTTTGTTTTTCTAAATTGATAATCCCTTCTTGTCGTCTTGCGCGTCTTATCTGGTCTATTACTGTCGAGTTTACAACCTTCTTAATATAAGACGAATTATTATGGATTTTTTTCTCATCATTTAGAATTTTCCATATTTTAATTTTCACTTCTTGGGCAATATCGTATGGATCGATGCCGTTTTTCTGAGGATTGAATTTTTGAATGTGTGCCTGGATGAATAGTGTGAATCTTTCGATTATTTCACAAAAATTTTCCCTATTTCCATTTTTATCTGTCATTTCATTCCTATCTTATATTAACATTTTTTTCAAGTGTAATGTGTCGAAATTATTTATTAAATATATCAAGGCTAATAACGGTTTTTTCAAAGTCAATATATTGTCCTGATTCTTGCTTATATCCTACTGATAGTCTATCTGCTCTGTCTCATACAGTAATAATTGACTTTTTTCCTATTGGTTTTGTATCTGTGGTAACATATGCATGTAAATAATAGATTTGTTTTAGCATTTATATAGAGTGTTTTTGTTTCTTTATTTTCTCATTTACTTTAAATAATTTTGGATAAAGCTGATTTTTAATGTTTCCGGAAAAGAAATCTGTTTTTTCGAAATAAGGTAATCATAAGTAATAATAGCAGGCAGGCCGCACCAATATAAAATAATTGTTGGTATCGTCTGGAGAAAATAACATGGTCAGCTTTTCCGGAAATAATAAAACCGGCCCAGTAATATGGATGGGATAGATTGTCGGAATCGATCATTTCCAGTTTAGTTCTTCGAAGGGCACTGGAGATGGACTCTGATGATTTTAAATGAATATAAAACCTCTCCATAAGCTGAGATGTGGCTTGGTCATTAACCGGCCACAAGCTCATAAGAACAGATGAGGCCCCGGCATAATAAAATGCCCGGTTAAGCCCTTCAATGCCCTCGCCTTTGATGAACTTTCCCAGGCCGGTTTCACATGCTGATAAGGTTACCAGGTCTGCCTTAAGTTTTAAGTTATAGATCTCCCGGGTTTCGAGGAAGTCATTTTCTGCTATGTTTTTATTTCTGGCAAGGGCTATGTGAGAACGGGCCGGGCTATTATTATCAATCCGGCTATGGGTGGCAAAATGGATGATCTTATAATCTTCCAAGGATAGATTTTTAAGTGTTTCCTCAGAAGCCTTATTTCGAAGAAATACTTTACTTTTTTTAAAATGCCGGCTTATCTTCCTGATTTCAGTGCTGCTGTATTTAAGCCTGGAATAGTTGAAACTGGAGTTTCCCTTCTCTTTTGGTCCAAAATACGGGTCACCAAAAGCTAATAGGTCCATATATCTTTTTTCTTTATTTGATTTCTTGCGCAGAATGATTTCCTGTAAAGAGGAAACAGATGAGGAATAGGCTATATCAAAGTCATTGACAAGCCAGTTTGTTTGGGAATTATGGGTGATAAGGGTTTCAAAAGGAAGATAAAGCAGAATGTTGTCCGGGAAAAAGACAATATTTTTTATCCCCTTACTCAGACCAGGTGAGACTAGTGTTTTGTATAGTATATGACCTTGATGAAAGACATGATTTTCTTTATCTGATAAGGTTTTTATGTAATCTGTTACCATTGTCCGCAGGAGTTTTAAAGACGGAAGAGGGAAGATCTTTAAATCATTTTTTGTTACTGCAAAAGCCCAGGAGTTTTCTTCACTTACCAGGTATTCAATAAAGACTGTATTTGAGTCAAGAAGTCGCGCTTGCGTTTCTTTAAGAGTGATGATCTCTGGGAAATTAAGGTTTGCATATACCGGACTGCTGGAGCGGATTTCTCGTTTTAGAGTCTCGTATTCGTTTTCTTTATCTGTTAATTGTTTGTGCAGATTCTTGCTGCCCTTATCAGATAGGTCGGAGGCATAAAGTTTAGCAATGATTTCTGACATGTCTTTTTCAATTTCTTTTTTTTGGTTAAAAAGCTTAAAGTCAACATTTTGGGAAATGTCGATACCGGATATTCTAAGCTGATCCAGAAAGGCCCGGGCTCTAGCCCGTTCCAGATAGTCAAAGGCCTGCTGGGCATAGGCTTTTTCTGGATGGTCCTTATGGAGAGAGACCAGCAGATTGATAAGGCCATGATAAGCTTCGATTCTTTTATTATCGCCCATAAAACTGGCCTTCTGCTCTTCCAGATTTATTTCAGAGCGGATATTTTCGATTATTGAGATGGATTGTTTATACTTTTTTAAAGCCTCTGTATATTTTTTCTGGGTAGTGAGAAGACGGGCATATTCCAGATAAGCTTCCCATAAAATATTATCTCCTCCGGTTGTTTGAGCTAAGTCTACCGCTTTTTGGAAAGCTTGAGTGGAAGCCTGAAAATTTCCCAGATTATAATATACTATTCCCAGATTATTAAGGATCATTCCCAAACTTTCTTTATCCTTGATCTCTTCAGCCAGGGTGAATCCGGATAAAAAGTATTTTAAGGCCTCGTTATGTTTTTTAAGGTCAGAGTTAACTGTCCCGATATTATTTAGAATTTGCAGTTCGGTTTTTTTACTCTTTTTCTTTTTTATAAGCTCCAGTGCTTTTTTGAAAGTATTTAAGGCTTTGTTCAGGTCTTCTTTTTTGTTTGTATAAAGCCATTTTTTTCTGTATGTTTCAGCAAGGTTATTTAGGTCCATTGCTATATAGATCTCATTTCCAGATTCTTTATCTATTTCTAAGGCCTGTTGCAGGCAATCTATGGCTTTGTCATGGTTTCCCAGTTCTTTATAAATAATGCTAATATTATTCAGGCAGGCAGCTTGGTTATCCCGATTATTTAATTCCCTGGCGATTTTTAGTGCCTCTTCATAATGGCTTAAAGCTGTGGAATAATTTTCGGTTTTTTCAAAAAAGATGCCTAAATTTATAGAATTTAATCCTATTTCCCGTTTATGATTCAGTTCTTTTGCAATGTCCAATGCTTTTTTTGCATTTAAGCGTAAATTTTCCAGGTTGTACTGGGAGTCATAGGTTAAACTTAAGTGGCGTAAACATTTAAGTTCATGCTCTTTACTGTGGATTGAACGGGCCAGGTCAATAGCTTGCTGGAAACTGTTTGTTGCTTTATTATATTCTCCTGAACTTCGGAATCCTCTTCCCTGGGAATAAAGGCTTTGGATCTTTAAAATTGCAGTGATTTTTTTTTGCAGAGGCACAGAATTTATTATTTCTGCAAGGTTTAGAGCTTTTTTGTATTTTGTTGCTGCTTTGTCAATATCTCCCATGTTCCACTGCATCAGGCCGGTTTTTATGAGAGTATTACACTGCTTTTCTCTGTCTTTTAGCTTAAATGCAATAGATAATGCGGAATTAAAGTTTTCTG
>JAUWTR010000050.1 GCA_030614645.1 Candidatus Aminicenantota bacterium | reverse complement strand
GGCTCAAAGACCTTCCCAAACTCATAAAGCAAGCAAAAGAGAATCTTGAAACTCCTCCCCAACTCCATACCGAAACCGCTATCAAGCAGTTTCCTGCTGTTCTGAATTTTTACAAAAACGAACTACCCCAGCTGATCGAAGAAGCGCCGGCAGTCCAAAAAGCCAAACTACAAAAAAATCTGGCTGAAGTCATCCCTGCTCTGGAAGATTATAGTAATTATCTTTCTAATGAACTTCTGCCTAAATCCACAGGAAATTTCCGGCTTTCTACCGCTCATACCAGACTATTGCGGGCAAATTTCCAGAACGACCTACCGGTTCAGGAACTCATCGCTAGAACAAAAGCAGATATGTACAATATCCGCCGCGAAATGTTCCTGGTTTGCATTCCTTTCTACCGGATAATGTACCCTGAGATCAACCTGGAACAGCTCACTACCCAGCGCGGAGAAGAGCAGGTAAGAAACATTGTCATCAAGGGTGTGCTTGACAATATCAAGAGCGACCATGTATCCAGCGATCAGTTTATTGAAAAAATAAAAAACATCAAAACTGACATCAAAAAATTTATTCAGGAAAACCAACTAATCGATATTCCCGAAAACAACCTTAACATTACTGAAATGCCCCTTGAAACTCAGGGTATTACCTGGACCCGCTTATTATGCCCTGCGGTCTATGAAACCGGTAACGATTATATTCTTCAGATATCTCCCCTGGAAGATGACCTAAGCGAGGAAAACATTCAATCACTGCTGGAAGAATATAATAACTATTTTCTCCCATTCTATACTGTCAGAAAAATTTATCCGGGCCAATTTATTCCTTACTTTTACCTTAATAAAGACTCTTCTCTATTGAAAAAATTCCGTCCCAATATGCCTCTTATTAAAGGGTGGCCCATATTTATTGAAGAGATGCTTGTGAAAGCCGGATATGGAAATTACGACCTCAGACTGAGATTAAACCAGCTCAAGCTGAAATTAAAAGCAGTTATTGATTTTAGCTTGGATTTAAATATCCACCAGGGAGGGCTTACAAAAGAACAAGCTTTCAGATTAATGACTATCACAGGTTTTCAAACAACAGCGGAAGCAGATAAAAACTGGCATCGTATTATCCTCAAACCACTTGATGCAACCTATGCTTATGTCGGTTATCAAGAATTACTGGACATGGAAAAAACCTATAAACAAAAGGCCGGCGACTCCTTCAGCCAGAAAGAATTTCTGGCTAAAGTCCTCAGCTATGGCATGCTTCCTCTCCGCTACCTGAAACAGAAGATAGAAGAATAATTTTATTCTTAGATAAAAGGAATATTATATTTAAAGGGTCCGTTCTTTGAGCGGCGAGCAAACACACTATTTAGTAGATTCCCACGCTCATCTGAGTATGGAAGACTTTGATAATGACCGGGATGAAGTCATTGAAAAAGCTTTCAAAGCCGGAGTCAGGGCAATCCTCTGCCCGGCCGAGATCACAGATAAGAAAAACCTTAATACTACATTTATGCTTACCAAAAAATACAGCAATATTTTTGCTGCTGCAGGTGCGCATCCCCATCATGCAGAAAAGTTCTATCCAGAAAATGCTGCCCACATCAAAACACTGGCAAAAACAGAACAGATTCACGCCATAGGAGAGATCGGGCTGGATTTTTATTACAATCACTCTTCTCCAAAACAGCAGATCAAAGTCTTCAGACAACAGCTTAATATTGCCCAGAAACTAAACCTTCCCGTAGTCATCCACAGCCGGTCAGCAAGCAATGAGGTAATTTCAGCAATTAAGGAAGAAAAATTTACATGCGGAGGAGTCCTTCACTGCTTTACTGAAGACTGGGAATTCGCCCGGCAAGTACTTAAACTCGGCTTTTATATCTCATTTTCCGGAATATTAACTTTTCCCATGGCCCACTCCATAAGAGAAGCTGCTAGAAAAATCCCTCTCAATAAACTTTTGGTCGAAACCGATTCTCCTTTTCTAACACCGGTCCCATATCGTGGAAAAATAAAAAGGAATGAGCCTGTCTATGTCAAGGAAACAGCAAAGTTTTTAGCAGAGCTTAAAAATATTTCCTTTGAAGAAGTAGCGGCTGTAACCTCTCAAAATTTTAAAACCTGTTTTGGATTGAAATAACAAATATTTGATGTTAAAATAATTGCTGTATACAGGCATTGTAAATCTGTTGTGAAAAATAGTGGAAAAAACCGAGCGGAAATTTCTTAAAGACCAAGCAATAAAACACCCGTCTTTAAAAAAGCTGTACAAAGAGATCCAAGCTGATCTAGATAAAGTCGAAGAAAAACTTAAATTATTTTCCAACTCATCAAATAAAATAATCTCAGAAATAAGCTCATATCTCTTCCAAAAAGCAGGAAAAAGAATCAGACCGGCCTTAGTGATACTCTGTTCAAAACTTTTCGGCTATAAAGAAGAAGAGCATATATTAATGTCAGCTTTGGTTGAGACCATTCATACCGCCAGCCTGATCCACGATGATATTATCGATAATGCCGACGCCCGAAGAGGAAAACCCACAGTGCATTCACGCTGGGGCTCAAATATAACCGTTTTGCTCGGAGATTACCTTTATATAAAAACTATCGGATTATCCCTCACAAGCAAACACAGGGAAATAGTCAAAATTTTTACCGATGCATCCACTGCTATGATAGACGGTGAATTGAACGAGTACTATTTAAGTGGCAACCTGGAGTTAAAAGAAAACATTTACCTGGATATTCTTAACAAAAAAACTGCAACCCTTTTCTCTGCCTCATGTAGGATTGGAGGAATCCTCGGCAGCGCATCCATAGAAGAAACAGATCTTCTGGCAGAATATGGCACTAATTTAGGTATTTCTTTCCAGATAATCGATGACCTGCTTGATTACACCGGGGATAAAAAAATCCTGGGAAAGCCCACCCTCTCAGATCTAAATGAAGGACGCATCACCCTGCCCCTGATATATACATTAAATAATGCGGGAGAATCCGACAGAAAAGAAATTATAAGACTCTATAAAGAGAAGAGAAATGGGGGGAATTCATCTAAAGAAATTCTCGATATCATAAAATCAAATGGAGCCCTGGACTACACGTATCAAAGGGCTGTCAATTTTTCAAATAAGTCCCAGGAAATTCTAAAAAAACTCCCTGAATCAAACTACCGGACTTCATTACATCTTATTCCCGAGTATATTCTTTACCGCAACCGATAAAACCAAAAAATAGTGGAAATCGAAGTAAAAATTAAAGTTGATGATTTCAAAGCCCTAAAAGACAAAATCCTTACCCAGGGTGCCCGGCTAGTCAAAGATAGATATTTTGAAGATAATACTCTATATGATCTTCCTTCTAGGAAACTTTATAAAAATGAACAAGCCCTCCGGCTTAGAACTATCAATAAAAAAACTTTCCTAACCTATAAAGGAGAACCCCGTAAGTCAAGAAAGTTTAAAATACGGGAAGAATATGAATCAGAGGTCAAAAACAGAAAGGATATTAAGAAGATACTTAAATCCTTAAGATTTTCTCCTACCTATAAATACAAGAAATATAGAACAGTCTACAGATATAAAAATCTTAAGATCTGCCTGGATGAAACCTCTGTCGGAAATTTTATTGAGCTCGAAGGCCAAAGAAGTGATATCGTAAGATTTGCTCAAGCAATAGGATTTTCAAAAAAACAGTTTATTAAAGCAGATTATATCCAGCTAATGGAGAAAGGAAACAGGAAGGATTAGGATTTTTCTTCTTTTACTTTTTCGCCAATAAAAATATCGTCCCCGATTTCATGCCCGTCTTCTTCCTGGTCTGTTATCAGATTATATTCTATCAGCTCTTTTTCTACTTCTTCTTGAGCTATACGAATTAAGTTTTTGGTTTTCGTCCTTTTTTTTGGTTTAGCCCCCTTTAATAATTGTTTGGCTCTTTTTGAGGCTACAATAACAAACCGGAATTTGCTGTCTATCGCAGTGATATTTTTCAACTAAACTTTTCTCCCATTTTAATAATAAATATCTAAAATACCAGAAATCTATAAATAATTCAAGGATATAAATTTTAAGTTTTTATTTCCTTGTTGTTTAGGCTGTGCTAAAATGTTTTTTTTCAGAGCAAAGTTGAAAATATAAAAAATGGACATAAAAGACAATGCTACTCTACTCTCTGAACCTGAGGATATCAACAGGACTATATGGGCTATTGGAGGAGGGAAAGGAGGGACTGGAAAAAGCTTTTTTTCAGCAAATTTGGCCATTCATCTTTCCCAGTCAGGAGAAGAAGTCCTATTAATAGATGCAGATCTTGGAGGGCCGAATCTTCATACATTTCTGGGCATAAAAGAAACTAATGTTGATTTAGGCCATTTTATTACCAATAAAGTCAAAGACCTGAAAGACATACAAATTCCCACTCCCTATGAAAGATTAAACCTGATAAAAGGCACAGAAAATGTCCTCTTTACCTCAAATTTAAATTATTTTAAAAAGCTTAAGTTTATCAGGCACATCCAAGCATTTGACACAAAAAGAGTAATAATGGACATCGGAACCGGTTCGTCATATAACTGTATCGATCTCTTCTTACTTTCCCACCCGGGTATTCTTGTGATCAACCCCGAACCAACTTCCATCGAAAATGCCTATTATTTTTTAAAGTCCTGTATTATCAGGCTCCTGAAATTACAAGTAGAACAGTACAAGATCCAAGATCTAATGAAAAAAGTGGCAGATCAGATTCAGGATACATCAAAATCAATTTATAGTTTTCTTAACGAAGTAATCTCTCATGACAAATTCTACGCTGACCTTCTCTACCGTGCTTTGACCAAATTCACTCCCGTTCTTATAATAAACAAAGCCAGAGATGAAAAAGATCATCTTTTAGGTCAATCCATTGTCAATGTTGTTCAGAAATATTTGGTTATAAATTTGAATTTTTTAGGTACTATCCCATTTGATGAAAAAGTCCATTCCAGCCTAAAAAACTTCGAACCTTATTTTAATAATTACAATCACTCAAATGTTTCAACCTCAATAAAATCTATTACTGAAAAGCTTAAAAACATCCAAAATGGCACCCAAAAAGACTGAAGACATGAACTATTATGAAATTCTAAATGTAGGCCTAAGTGCCTCCCAGCAGCAAATCGATAAGGCCTACAGGATTGGAAAATCCTCTTACAGTCATGGATCTATGGCTCTGTACGGCCTGGCAGATGAAGAGGAAAGGCAAGCTATGATAGAAAAAATTGAAGAAGCATATATAATTCTGGGCAATATCAGAAAAAGAAAAAAATATGACATTATGATCCTGAAAAAGAAAACCGGAGACTGCGAAAACGCTTATTTTAGAAACTCTACTGAAAAATTAATCATAGAAGACGGAGAGATAAAACAAAGTCTATGGCAGAAGATAAAAAATATATTTCATTCCCGGGAAAAATAACCTTAATATTCCATTATTATATCATCTTCAGTATTAAATTGCTTATCCCCACCTGCCGAGGTCAAGCGGAATTTGTCACCTAACAGCCCTTCATACTTGATTTCCTTACCCCAGGCATCCAGTTTGCCTGTTGTTATCGGATATGACAAGCTAACTTCATCCAGACCTTCCGGAGCCTGACCGTGGCTTGCGATATATGAAGTAATAGCCCTCTGAAGAATCCCCATATTAGTTCTTGTCAATTTTGCTTTAGCCCTGCTGAATGCGTTAATACTTTGCTTGATATTTTCCTGACCCCCCGATTTTACCATGTAGAGAAAATAGACAATGACAACCACCATAATTAAAATAACCAGAAATCCTTTAATCTTCATTTTTTCTCCATCCTTGTTTTATCTAAATTATACATAAAAAAAAAGATTATTACACTCCTCTTCCTCCCATGTGGATTACCGGCTTATATGAAACGCTGATAGGAAATGAAGACCCCTTTTTCCACGGATTATCCTATCTGGCTGTATTCTCCCTTTTAGCATCTATTGCTGCATTTTATCTAACATCCGGCCTGGGCTACAGACGTTACCTCAAAAAAATGGGTACAACAAGGGGGAGAAAACCCCACTTTATTAAAGTAATGGAATTTTTTTCTTATACCTTTGATAAAATATTTTTAAGAAATCCGGTCCAGCATGCGGTATTCTATTTTTCCAGCAGCACTATAAGGAGAAGTATGTTTCATAAGATGCGCCTGGCCTCATTTTTAGCAGTTGCAGTAAGGATGATGCTGGTCATTCTAGCTCCCCAGGCCCAAAATTTTCGAGCTGAGACTAGCTTAAATACTACCCTGTTGGCAATTCCTTTGATCCTGTCTTTATTTTTTCTTATCGGAGTAAAAGGCATAGTAAAAGTTCCCATATCCCTCAAGTAAACACCTCAACGCAATCTTCTATTGATAGTATTTTATTGAATAATTCCAGTTAAGGTATGTTATAATAAAAACAGTGAAAGCTTTAGCAGAACACCTTCAACAATATTTTTGGGAAACTGATTTATCTAAAATAAATTTAGAAAAAAATAGAGAGTATATTATTGAAAGAATTCTGGAACTGGGAGATAGCGATGCAGTCCAATGGCTTTTCGCTACTTTCTCTCTTATTGAAATAACAACAACAATCAATAATAGCAGGCGCATCTCAAAAAAAAGTATAAATTTCTGGAAAATATTTCTAAAGAATAGAACAAATGTATAAATCTGTTTTGGAAAAAACTACAATAAATAATATTGGAATACTAACTCAACAGGATTTCATAAAATCTTTCTATCTTGCAGGAGGGACAGCTTGTGCTATTCACCTCGGCCATCGCATATCAAATGACCTAGATTTTTTTTCAGAGGAAGATTTCTCCCCTTTTATAGTTAAAAATTCATTGCAAAGTAACGGTCATTTCCTTATCGATTATTCTGATTCAAAGACTTTAATAGGAAGATTCAATAAAACTAAAATAAGCTTTTTTGAATATAAATATCCCTTGATAAGAAAAACCCATCCCTTCATTAATTTAAATATTTCATCACTAGAAGATGTCGCTTGCATGAAAATAGATGCAATTTCTTCAAGAGGGAGTAAACGAGACTTTGTAGATCTTTATTTTATCTTAAAAAATTTCGCTCCCAGATTAAAAAATTTATTTAAATATTTCGAAGAAAAGTACGGCAAAGAAAATTATAATATTTACCATATCTATAAAAGTCTGGTCTATTTTGAAGATGCTGAAAAGGATCCTGAATTAAACATGCTGGTAAAATACTCTTGGAAAAGCGTTAAAAATTTTTTTATCGAACAAATTAAAAAATTCAGTGACCTTATACCCCAATAAACCAGATAATTCAGCTTAAAGCATGAAAAACCACTAAAATATCAGCTTGGATATTAATTTGGGAATGAGATCTGGGGACATCATACTTAATTAATTCAGAAGTCGCTAACATAATTCAGAATTAAGTATGATCTCCCAATAGCGTCCCATCTAATGTAATCAAACATTATCCGTTCGCTCCAAAAGTGGCATAAATTGGAAGAATTATCAATAAGTCCGCACCTGCATGGAAAAGCAATGATGCTATTATGCTTTTTGTATAATGCATTAAGATCCCCCAAATCAGCCCAAGTATTAGTACCATAGCGGTAAAAAATAACACCTCCGGAGTATAAGTTACTTGAAGATGGGAAGCAGCAAATACTATTGATGTTAATATTATTGTACACATTGGTTTTAAGAATTTATTTAATTGTTTTAGAAAGATTCCCCTAAAAAGCAATTCTTCCATAAATGCATTAGAGAGAACAAATATGAGAATCCAGATTATGTTTTTTTGTAGAAAATCTGATTCTATTGGTTGTTCGGGATTATTTACTGCTAAGGCTGTAAGAAAATGGTTAGCAAATCTTGGAGTCAAAACCCTCTACATTGAACCTGGAAGTCCTTGGGAAAATGGATATGTGGAGTCATTTATCGGAAAATTTAGAGACGAGTTGCTCAATGGTGAGATCTTTGATACTTTATTAGAAGCCAGAGTTGTTATG
>JAUWTR010000265.1 GCA_030614645.1 Candidatus Aminicenantota bacterium | reverse complement strand
TCCCTTCCTGTCCTCACAACGCTCTCCTCGAGATTCTCTCGGGGAACCATGCCCGCGTTGCTCCGGATGGCTTTCTCCAGGATTTACCAGTATCCATGTTCGCCTGAGCTATTCATAAAATATGTATGCCGCACCATACAAACTTAACATGGTTAACACTTTATAAAACATGATATATATTAAGTGAATAATTCATGCTATTAAGAATATGGTAATGTGGAATATACACAGGATTTCCATCATTTTTTGCCAAAAGAGCGGTAAAAAGAATCAGGTTAACTTGCCTAAACTATTCACGAGTCGAGGTTGCCGTAGATGCAAGGCGCAGGGGATGAAGCTGTGGTCCATCACTGCGAATCCGCTGCAATAAAGCAGATGCGGTGAGATCGGCTCGCCCGGAGGGTAAAAAGTGCCAATGTTAAAATTAGATATTGGTTTTTTGAGTATATCATTGGCAATTATTATGAATAGTTCAGGATGATTAAGAAAGCCGTTAGCAAGGATGAGCGGGCATGGTTCTTCTCCTTTACGGAGAAGAGAGCGAAGACTGTATCCGAGCGGATTTTCCACGCTGGGGAAAATACGCGTGTTTTCATATCAACTAACCTGATTCTTGCTTAAGGCTCAGAATCTAAGAAAAAAAGGGAAACTCCTGTTTTTAATTACTATTGACCATTTTGTCCCAATAATATTATCATAGCTAATAAGGCATAAAGGCTGATGCAAACAGAAAAAAATATCGAGAACGCTTTAGAAGAATTAAAAAGAATAGGTCTAAGAGATGACTCCCTGCAAATTATTAAGCACATCCCCGCACGGGAAGGAAGTTACCATCAATATCCGGAAGAGATTCACCCTTCTCTTGTAAAAGCTCTTAAAGAAAAAGGATTTTCCCAGCTTTACAGCCACCAGCACCAGGCCTGGCAATTGATCCATAAAAAGAAAAATATCGCAGTAGTCACCCCAACTGCATCCGGCAAAACCCTCTGCTATAACCTTCCTGTTCTCGATTCCATCTTAAAAAATCCTTCTTCCCGCTCCATCTATCTTTTTCCCACCAAAGCCCTTTCACAGGACCAGAGGTCTGAACTGGATGAGACTATTAAATTGCTGCCAGATGAGATCCGCATATTCACTTATGACGGCGATACACCTCAAGATGCCAGAAGAGCGATTCGAGCCCGAGGCCATATCATAATCACTAATCCAGACATGCTACATACAGGAATCCTCCCCCATCATACTAAGTGGATAAAACTTTTTGAGAACCTACAGTATATTGTTATTGATGAGTTGCACAATTACCGCGGCGTTTTTGGCAGCCACCTGGCGAACATTTTGCGGCGGCTTAAGCGGATCGCTGCTTTTTACGGCTCTACCCCCCGCTTTATCCTTTGTACTGCAACAATTGCAAACCCGGTAGAAATGGCAGAAAAAACCATTGAAGAACCTGTCTCTTTAATCCAGGACAATGGAGCCCCAAGCGGGGAAAAATATTTTATCTTCTACAATCCCCCTGTAGTTAACAAATTTTTAGGAATCAGACGCTCTTATGTTAAAGAATCACGCCGCGTAGCTGCTGTTTTTTTAAAAAACCAGCTTCAGACCGTTGTATTCGCCCGAAGCAGATTGATAACCGAAGTGCTGCTAACGTATCTGAAAAACGATTTTGAAAAAACCGTCCAGCAGGAAGGCCTTATCCGGGGATACCGGGGCGGATACCTCCCTTTAAAACGCAGGGAGATAGAAAGGAACCTGCGCAAAGGAAAGATCAGGGGGGTAGTCTCAACAAATGCTCTTGAGCTCGGGATTGACATCGGCAGTCTCGATGTTGCTGTGCTTGCCGGATATCCAGGGAGTATTTCCAGTACCTGGCAACAGGCTGGACGGGCAGGTCGAAAAACCGGAAAATCGGCAGCTGTGCTTGTGGCATCCAGTTCACCTCTTGACCAGTTTATCGTCAATCATCCCGATTATTTCTTCTCAGAAAACCCGGAGAAAGCACTTATAAATCCTAACAACCTTTCCATCCTTGTAAGTCATATCGAGTGCGCTGCTTTTGAGCTTCCTTTAGTTGAGGGAGAAAAATTCGGTAACATGAACATCAGAGAGATCCTTGACTTTTTAAAAGATAAAGATATCCTCCATCACTCCAGGGATAAATGGTACTGGACCTCAGACGCTTATCCTGCCGACACAGTAAATCTTAGAAGTATAAGTTCAGACAACTTTGTAGTTGTGGATACGACTGAAAAGCATAAAATAATCGCCAAAGTTGATTTCCCAGCAGCATTAACCGCACTTCATCCTAAAGCTATCTATATCTGTGAAGGAGTACAATATTATGTAGAGGACCTTAATTTTGAACAGAGAAGAGCTTATGTAAAAAGAACAGACATAGATTATTATACCGATGCCATTGATTATACTAAGATAAAAATCCTGGAAGATTTTGCCAAAAAAAAACTGGATGCTTACACTATTTCCCACGGTGAAGTCCATGTAGCTACTCAGGTCGTAGGCTTTAAGAAAATAAAATTCCATACTATGGAAAATGCAGGAGCCGGAGATTTGACTCTTCCCCAAAACGAAATGCATACTACCGCCTACTGGCTTACTATTCCCTATGCCATTCTTCAGGACTTACCTTTCTCTTCTGAGCAAAAGATCAACGGCATCTTCGGCCTGGCCTATTGCCTGCATCATGTTTCCCCCCTATTTCTGATGTGTGACCTTCATGACATCGGAGTGTCTGTGGGAGATAATGCCACTGGGAAATCCATTCCTCCCAGGGACATCCGCCTGAAACTATCGGACGCGGAAAGGCAGAACATCTTTTCCGGACCTGATTTTGAGCCAAATCTTTTTATTTACGACAACTTTCCCGGTGGTATAGGCCTTAGCCCTTCCCTTTTTGAACTTGAAGGTGAGCTTTTACGCCAATGTTTGAATACAATCAAAACCTGCCCCTGTCAGGAAGGATGCCCTTCCTGTGTAGGCCCGGCCAAGGAAAGCGGAAAATTTGCCAAGCAGGTAGCCCTGCAGATACTTGCGAATATTCCCAGCTCCCCCCCGGATCCAGGGTCAGATCCTAAAAACAAGCGGCAGTAGAGAAATAGCGCTAACCACCCCCTCAGTTATATCTTTGGGTATGGCTCTGCTTCAAGCAAATGGCGAGCTGGCATGGATACGGGTAAGTCCCTTCGAAAGACAGGGATTTCCCCTATCCACGCCTGTTTTTTTAGAATAAATTAATAGGAGACTTTAGATACTAAGAAAAGGCTAAGCTAAGTTAATCGCAATGATAGATACATAAATTGTTTATTTAAAGTGTGCCAGATAAATCTGATTGTATGGATTAAGCGACATTGAAGATTTAGCCTTCTGATTCTTAAATATGATCCTGGTTAATTCACGAGTCGAGGTTGCCGCAGATGCGAGGCACAGGGTATGCAGCTGTGGTCCTTCACTGCGAATCCGCTGCAACGAAGTAGATGCGGTAAGATCGGCTCGCCTGAAAGGTAAAAAGTGCCAATGTTAAAATTAGCTATTGGTTTTTTTTAGTACATCATTGACAATTTTTATGAGTAACCAGGATCCGCAGGCGCCGAGAAAAACGAAGAAGAATGGCGTTAAAAATCTGAAGCT
>JAUWTR010000382.1 GCA_030614645.1 Candidatus Aminicenantota bacterium | reverse complement strand
GCAAAGGCTTGATCCATCGGAATCAAATGTGTTCCTGCCGGATATTGAATACCGTCACAGGAAAAAGTTTCACTGCTTTTATACACATCAATGCCAAGCAGGATCATACGGTTTAAAAGCAGAGAAGCTGTGCCTGGATCTGCTTGTTTTTCTGGGATTATCCAGGCATAAGGTGGTTCAGACTTAAATCGCTTGATCACATCTGACGCCATTTGATATTTATTATAGAGCAATTCCTGCCTGTACTTTGACGCAACATCCAATACAGCAATGGATGCGGTTATACAGTAATCGACTGCATCTTTAAGTCGCCACCAGCCACCTTTCCAGGGATTAGGATAGAAAGCACTCATTGTTAAGTCCTGATACTGTTCAGGGAAATCACGAATAGTAAAAAAATGGGGAGTTGCGTATCGGTATAACGCTGTTTCCGTTAATATGGATATTATGTTGTGAGAGTCCACTACCTGAGTAACATATCCAGGATACCAGGAGTCAAAAATATGTCTGGAAATAGCTCCTTCCTTTCCTTCTGCATCAAAAGCGGCTCCCATAGCTGAGCCGACCATATTCTGCCAGCGTACAATTAGGGGATGAACATTGGGATTGGTCGGTTCTGCGTTGGGAGGAGTCCATATCCGGGCAGGAAAAGGGGCAGTCTGATGATGATTGTAGAGGATGACCGGAAACCATTCTTTGTTGATCAACCGGGTTATATGTTTGGTCTCTACTAGGTTAGCTATGTAGGAGTCACGATTGTTGTCATGTCCGGCATAAATATGATAGAGTCGGGGCATGGAAGCTACTTCATATGGTGTTCCCACATTGGGATGATACCAATCGGCCAGAAGATTCATTCCATCAGGATTGGCAAAGACTAAAACCAAAATAACATCCTCCCTTATCCTCTGGTACTTTGAAGCGGATGAGGTTATGAGGTCATAGGCAAGCTGAATGTTGTGTTGTGCTGGAGCGCATTCGGAAGCATGCAGCCCCCCGTCTATATATACAATTGCTTTGCCTTCATTAGAAAGTTCCCGGGCATTGTTAGAAGAAAGCCCTTTGGCAAGAGAAAGTTTGCGGATTATTTGTTTATATTTTTCCAACTGAGAAAGGTTTTTTGATGAAGAAATAACCGCATAGGTCATAGTCTGTCCCATTGAGGTTTTTCCAGCCTCAAACAGCTTGATCCTGTCTGAAGCTGCGGCCAGCTGGTTGAAGTATTCAATAGCTTGGGTATAGGTAGCCAGATGATAATCAGCTCCTACTTTAAAACCCAGGATCTCTTCCGGTTCAGGAGCATTTTGTGCCAGAGTGCTAAAGACAACTGAAAAACATAAAGTAATAAGTAAAAATGATTTTCGCATTATAATCTCCTAAATAATTCACGACTAAAAAGCATCTCTAAAATGTTCAATTTTAAATTTTTTATTGCCTTCATAACGCAGGGCTAAGACATCAAAGCGGCATTTAATGTCTTCAATGTGGTTTTTTGTAAGAAAAGCCTGAGCGATTTTTCGTATCTGCTCTTGTTTATAAGGAGTGACTGCTTCTTCAGGCCGGCCGTATTTATAATTGCGGCGTGTTTTAACTTCGATAAAAACCAAGGTATCTCCGTCATAGGCAATGATGTCGATCTCACCCTTATACAAATGGAATCCTTGTTTTATAATCCTAAATTTCTTTTTTACCAAATATTTAAGGGCCCGCTTTTCCCCTATTTTACCCAATTCAAAAGGGGTAATTGTTTCAGGCAAAGTTAATTCCTATCCTTATTTTTTTTTATTACTTTTCACATTTTTATGGAATTTCCAGCGTACCCCGCTTTCAGTGTCTTCAAGAAGTATTCCCTGCTCAAGCAAATCGTCACGAATATTGTCAGCCAGCTTAAAATCCTTTTCTTTCCTGGCTTTATTTCTTTCTTCAATTTTCTTATGGATTATCTCACTCAGGTCTTTCTTTTCCTTGGGGGGGGAAATTGCCAGAATTTTATCCAGAGAACAGAGGGAAGAGATAATATTTTCTGCGTCTTTTTTAAATACTGCGCCCTTTGTCAGAAGGATATTGATTTTTTTGATTAATTCGAATAAAGCGGTCAATGCTGAAGAAATATTGAGGTTATCGCTTAATCCCGCAATAAATTTACGGTGCATCCTCTCGATTAAACCCTGGATGGATTTATTTTCCCCAGGTTTTAGGGGCCTGTTGTTCAATTCATAATGGAAATCTTTTAATCTATCTAAGGCTGATTGTGATTGTTCGAGAGCTTTAAAAGTAAAATTTAAGGTTTTTCGGTAATGAGTGGAAAGCAACAACAAACGTAATGCCATAGGATCGACCTTCCTCCGGAGGAGATCGTTTATTGTAAAACAATTTCCTTTGGATTTGGACATCTTTTCGCCGTTTACAATAAGATGATGGCAGTGAAGCCAGTAGTTTACAAAATTTTTTCCGCTGTGGGCTTCAGACTGGGCGATCTCATTTTCGTGATGAGGGAAAATATTATCCACCCCCCCACAGTGGATATCAAAAGTCTCTCCTAATTACTTAGAACTCATAACTGAACACTCGATATGCCATCCGGGCCTGCCAGAGCCCAAATCCGTACTCCAGGCAGGTTCTCCTTTTTTCCCTGCTTTCCAGAGCG
>JAUWTR010000151.1 GCA_030614645.1 Candidatus Aminicenantota bacterium | reverse complement strand
CCTGAAGAAAAGGAACCTGAAAACATTGTGTATTTGGTCTGTCTGGGAGAAGAAGCTAAGAAAGAAGGCATGCTGTTGGCCCAATATTTTCACAAAGAAAACATAGAATGCCTGCTTGAATACAAGTCCCGTAACATGAGTAAACAGATGAGCAGGGCGAATAAAATCGGAGCGGCCTGGGTGTTAATAATCGGTGAGGATGAGATAAAGAAAAAAATATTTCAGTTAAAAAACATGGCATCCGGAGAACAAAAAGAAGTTACCCGGGAAAAAGCGTTGAATACTATCAGGGGAAACATATGAGATCCAAGAATACAAATAAATGGCAGAGGACACATTACTGCGGGGACCTTCGGCTTAAACACTGCGGAGAGGAAGTGACTCTTTGCGGTTGGGTCAACCGGCAGCGGGATATGGGCAACCTGATATTTCTTGACCTTAGAGATAGAGAAGGGCTGGTCCAGGTGGTCATTTCTGCAGGTAAGAATAATCTTCTGAAAACAGCTGGTTCATTGAGGATGGAGTGTGTTCTTGGAATCAGAGGCACTGTAAAAGACCGGGGAGGAAAGTTACGGAATGCTGAGCTCCCTACCGGAGATATTGAAGTCGAAGTGGAGGATATGAAAATTTTCAATGCTTCTGAAGTGCCCCCCTTTGTAATTGCTGACCCACCTCAGGCTTCAGAAGAGCTTCGTTTCAAATACCGCTATCTTGACCTTCGCCGCCCTTCAATGCAGAGAAATATCAAACTCAGGCACCAAGCTGCCTTGATGGTCAGGAATTTTCTGAGTGAAAATGGGTTTTACGAGATAGAGACTCCTTTTTTGACCAAGTCAACGCCTGAAGGCGCACGGGACTACCTCGTACCCAGCCGGAAATACAAAGGCAGGTTTTTTGCCCTGCCTCAATCCCCCCAGATATTTAAGCAGCTTTTTATGATATCCGGATTTGACCGATATTTCCAGATCGTCCGCTGTTTCCGGGATGAAGACCTGCGCGCGGACCGGCAGCCTGAGTTCACTCAGATCGATATTGAAATGAGCTTTAGCGACCGGGAGGAGCTTTTCTCTCTGACAGAATCCATGATGGCAAAACTTTTTGCCCTTATTGGCGTAGAGGTGGAGCTGCCATTCCCCCGATTCACATATGCAGAGGCTATGGAAAAATATGGTTCAGATAAACCTGATCTGCGTTTTGGAATGGAAATCCAGGATTTTACGGAAACAGGAAAACTGATCGATTCTAATGTTATCAAGGGCGCTCTTTCAGCTGGCAGTGAACTTAAATGCCTGATATTAGAAAATGCGGGTGGACTTTCCCGCAGCAAGCTGGATAAGCTGAACCGAAAAGCACGCGATCTAGGCGGCAAGGGAGTCATCTGGGTCAAAAAAGATGGAGGCTTTAAATCTTCCCTGAAACTGGAGGATAAGGATTTTGAACTTATCTGGAAAAAAGCAAAGGCTGGAGACAAAGACCTGATTCTTTTGGTTGCGGATGAGAAAAAAACGGCTTTGCTTATACTTGGAGATATCAGGCTGGCCGTTCAGGCTGCCGAATTACAGAAATCAAATAAATATAAATTTGCCTGGGTAACAGACTTTCCCCTTTTTGAATGGAGCGAAGAAGAGCAGCGTCTTGTATCTGTGCATCATCCATTTACGTCCCCCCTTGCTGAGGACATTAAATATCTTGAAAAAGAGCCGGAACGGGCAAGAGCCCAAGCCTATGACCTGGTGCTGAATGGAGTAGAGATCGGAGGAGGCTCTATCAGGATCAATGACCTGAAGCTTCAGCAGCAGATATTTAAGATCCTGAAGTTGGACCCGGAGGAAATGGAAGCAAAATTCGGTTTTTTTCTGGAAGCACTAACGTTTGGGGCCCCTCCTCACGGAGGTATTGCCCTCGGTTTTGACCGGATTGCCATGCTGCTTGCCGGGGAGAAATCCATCCGGGATGTCATCCCCTTCCCTAAAACAACCAGCTCGCTCTGCCTGCTGACGAATTCCCCTTCCAGTGTCAGAAAGAAGCAGCTCAAAGAACTTGGGCTTGATATAATTGAATAATTCAGGATAATAGAGAATTGAAATTAAGGAGGGAAAAATGAATAAAAGAATCACTCTAGTTTGTTTCTCAGTTTTTATGGTTTTTATTCTTTCTAATTGTGCCCCATCCAAGCTGAGCGTAGATGACGCTCAGGGCCTATTAGGAAAGATCAATGCTTCCCCGTTCGGTGTAACATTAAAAGCAGACAGCGCTAATATTGTAATCGAACCGGATAAAGAAAAATCCGGCCGCTTTATCGTGACTTATAAAAACCCGGATTGTTCCATTAATACTGCTATATACAAACACATGAATCTCTCGATCCCAGAATTTGATATCCCCATAACAATTGAAGAACTGGTGTTAGCTTACAGTCCTTCGGATAATTCTTGTTATGTGCAGTCTGTAAAGGGCATGGAGTATTCTCTTGATCCGGCAAAGTTTACCCCAAGTCAAATGGCTGGAGAATCTAAAGTTGACACAGAAAAAATTCCTAAGATGTATTTAGACTACCACTTCGGCAGTCTTGTATTTAGTAACTATGATATCAGCCCTTTACTGGATTCAAAAGACAAAAGCTTTATTGAGGTATTGACAGACCTGATGGAAGTCAACACGGACCTTAAAACATCGCTTGCGGATATGAAGATAGGATTTGATATGACCCTCGAGGAAAAAGTTGCCATGACTTTTGCAATCGAAGAGGCTGAAAGCCGGCTGTCTTTTGCCCCGGAATTTATCCTGTCTTTTTTTAATCAGGAAAAAGAGACCTCTCCCCTTCCCAAACTGCTTGAAGAAGGTAAGCCTTTTATGAAAGTTGAATCAAGTCTTAAAAATATGGCTGTATCTTTTCAGGGCCCTAAAAACAATTTCAATAGTAGAGTTGACAATATGGGGATAACCTATACAGTCGAACCTGCAGCGGGGAAAGATTCCATTGATTTTGGGATTGATTGGAACCTTGAGGGCCTGCAAGTAACAGGATTAGAGAAGAAAGACATTGAATCTTTAGTCAATCTAAATAAACTGGACTTCCATTTTGCCCTGGAACATCTTTCACCTGAATTTATTCAAGCTTACTTTGACCTTATCAAGACTGCCCAAACAATGGGCATTTCTCCTGACCCTGCTAAGCAGCAGGAATTAGCTATGAAAGGGCCGGCCCTGGCAGGAACATTTATGAGTTCAAAACCTATTATATCAATTTCCATCTCTCCTCTTGACCATAGATTGGTTAAAATTACAGCAGAAGGAAAATTTCAGTTTATCACCATGGGGCCCCCGGTCGGGAAGGCGACTGTAAACATCTCTAATGTTGAGGAAATGGCAAACAAACTCAAGGCTGAGGATATTTTTCCGGCAAAGGAAATTGATGGCTTCTTGCAGAAACTCAAAGAATTTTTCGTGCTGGATGAAAACGGAGAAGGGACTCTAACATTTGAATTAAAAGAGGGTGACCTTTCCCACTTCTATCTGAACGGAAAACAAAAGAAATTTTAGGAGAAACGCTAAAACACCGATTTAAGCGGCCGTGTTTCTTTTATCAAAGTTCCAATTAGTGCCAGAAATATGAATAAAAAGACCAGCCAAAAGGCAGTTGCTGCAGCCTGAGATAAAAATTGGTTTAAAGTAAATGACGCATTTTCTACCAGGAAAAGATAAGTCTTAAAAAAAGTATTGGAAAAAGGATATAAAAGGCCGACCATAGCTCCACAGGCAGCGCCAAGAGAAAGGCGTTTACCCAATGATGCTCCCCCTGCCCAAGCAGTAACTGCTGCTGCAGAAAAACCAGGCACCCAAACAGCTATCCACCATATCTCCCCCATTGCCGGAATATGGCCGGATAATTTCAAGTAGAGTATATCCAAAAGAGACAGAAATCCAACACCTGCGATCGCACAAAGGGGAGTATGCCAAGTTCTCGCTTTCAAACCAGAACGGCACTCCCTGCGTTTTTTCATGCGCCGCTGTATAGTAAGCGGGAAGTTATAGAACATATCAAATACTGTATGCTCCAGCAGGGCCCCTCTTTCGCCAAAAATGGGCACTATGTGTACAGCGCCGGTCGCCCAGTGTCCGGCCATAAAACGGGCAAGGTCAGGATAGCGGTATGCCATCTGAATAGGAAAGGCAAGATAGCCGATATATTTAAAAAAGCTTAAAAAGAAGGCAATATTGTAGTCTTTAAAATTTCGTTCCCGTATAACCAGAAAGGTCACATACAATCCGCGGATAAGAGAGCCGGGAGATATGGGAGTAACCTGGAAGAGGCCCAGGATTATACCAGCATGAACTGATGCTTGCTGCCAGGATAATTCCGGATGTAATTTTACGTAAACAACAGCGACAATTACGGAAACGATCTGGGTAACCGGCAGGGTACAGACGTGGACGGCCAGGCTTTTAAGATATTTCTGGATAAATGGTTCTTTGATCTTGGAGTTGATGTTAACTGCCTCATCCGGGGTAAGCATACCGTTTTTTTTCCCTTGATCTACCATATCCCGCAGCCATTGCTCCCGTTCTGAAGATTTAAAATAAAGCCTTATAGGCCTGATAAAAATATTGTCCAGAGATTGTTTGAAGTATTTCCAGTCTGAACAAGCCCGGTGTATTCCCGCCGGCAGAAAAGAAAGCGGGATATGGGCGAAGTATCTTCCGGAATGCTTGCTTAATATTTGAGTGCGTTTTTCGCTTATACGCCCTGCCCGGAGCCAGCCTATAAGCGCCTCGGCAATATGGGCCCTGCCCGCTTTCCTGAAATACTTACTATTGGTAAACAGACGCTTGTAATGCTGCCTGAAGTTTTTGTGTCCAAATAGTTTCCGCAGAAATTTGCCGAGAAAAGGGATAAGACCTAAAAGGTAAAAAATTGCAGCAGTGAATCTATTCCTGTTCAGTTTTTTTTCGGTTTTTTCATCTATTAAGTTACGAATTCTCCAGGATTTGATACTACTGGCAATAATAGATGACCATAACTTGCCGCTGTAGATAAGTTTTATATGGTTATGAGTGATATCCGGGAGAGAGCTGCGATATGATTTCTCCAAATGTTTCAACTCTTCTAAGACATCTTCCATGCCTTTAAAAGCGCTGGCGTTTTGTTTTATAAATCCGTTAAGTTTTTTTAAGTCGCCGCGGTCAAACTGAACCAGGCTGCCCCTTCCTATACCTTGAATAATAAGTTTAAAATCAGCCGGGCTCATCGGCAGGAAAGGAAGCAAAGCCAAACCTGCCCGGAAGTCAACAGCAGTGTTTCCTTTAGCCGGGTCATCATCGTATTTAAGGCGCTTGAGAGCATTGGGCTGGCTTTTGCAGGTCCACCAGTCATACTGGCGGGCAAGCTCATAGGCGCCCATATCGTGCAGGAGCTTGACAAGTTTTTTCATAAATGTTTTTTTGGCACGGTAT
>JAUWTR010000061.1 GCA_030614645.1 Candidatus Aminicenantota bacterium | reverse complement strand
AGCTACTCCCCTTTTTTCCAGTTTTGTGGTGCCGGATGGGACAAATCCGTCATACGGCATTTTTGAGACTGGAATACTATCACCTTTAAAATGCATTATAGGATCGATTACACTTCTGGTAAATTCTCCGGCATTTTCAGGTATAAGTTTCGGGACCGGAGCGGATTTTGTGATCTTTTCGGGAATCGAAACTTCTTCAATAGCAGCAGCAGCTTGATCGATTGCTACCCAATTCATCTTAACAATGTCTTTTCCTTTCGTGATGAAAGTTTTTTGAACCGCTTTTTTTATTAACTTAATGGCCTCATCTTCAGGAAGCACTCCCGAAAGCTTAAAAAAAGCAGTCTGCATCACTGTGCTGATTCGAGCACCAAGGCCGGCTTTTTCTGCGATTTTCAAAGCATCGATATTATAGACTTTTATATTTTTTTCTATTATTGCTTTCTGCATATCTTCAGTCAGGTTCTCAAAAACTTCATCCGCCTTCCATTGTGAATTAAGCAGAAAAATTCCTCCTTGCTTTAATCCTTCCAAGATATCATAGCGTCCAATATAGGAGGATTTGTGTAAGGCAACAAAATCCACATGACTGAGTAGATACTGAGACTGGATCTTTTCTTTTCCAAACCGAAGATGAGATGTGGTCACACCACCTGATTTTTTGGAGTCATACTGGAAATAACCCTGGGCATACATATCTGTGTTATCCCCGATTATCTTAATGGAATTTTTATTAGCACTTACAGTTCCGTCCGAACCATATCCCCAAAACTTACACCGGATAGTACCTTTCGGCTCTGTTTCAATATTTTCAACCACAGGAAGAGAGGTTCCAGTAACATCGTCTTCAATCCCGACAGTAAAGCCGTGAATACATTTACCATCCAGGTGGTCATAAACGCCTTTTACCATAGCCGGGGTAAATTCCTTGGAAGACAATCCATATCTTCCCCCGATAATTTTTATATCCTTTTCTTTTAAAGCTATTGCAATGTCAAGATAAAGCGGTTCACCCAAAGCACCCGGCTCTTTTGTCCGGTCAAGCACTGCTATCTTCTTTACCGTATCCGGCACGGCTGAAATTAAAGCTTCAGCTGAAAACGGCCTGTAAAGCCTTACTTTAACTGCTCCGATTTTTTCACCGCGTTTTGTCAGATAGTTTACTGCCTCTTCTATAGTTTCAGTCGAAGAGCCCATTGAGATAATTACCTTTTCCGCATCGGGATCTCCTATATAGTCAAACAGGTGGTATTTACGCCCTATCTTTTCAGCTACTTTATCCATGTATTCCTGCACAATCTCTGGAGTTACATCATAATATTTATTAACTGTTTCCCGGCCCTGAAAATATACATCAGGATTCTGTGCTCCTACCTTTATCATTGGTTTCTCCGGATTCATCGCCCGGGAACGAAAATCTTCTACATATTTCATCTCTACTAGTTCAGCCATAGTTACGTAAGGGACCATCTCTACTTTCTGGATCTCATTCGAAGTCCGGAAACCATCAAAAAAATGAAGAAAGGGAACTTTAGTCTTTAAAGTGGACAGGTGCGCTACTATAGCAAGGTCCATAGCTTCCTGTACAGAGCCTGAGGCTACTAGGGCAAAACCGGTATTTCTGGCAGACATAACATCAGAGTGGTCTCCAAATATCGAAAGAGATTGGCAGGCCAGCGAGCGTGCTGACACATGAAAGACTGTAGGCAGCATTTCCCCAGCTATCTTGTGCATATTCGGCAGCATCAGCATCAATCCCTGTGAAGCTGTAAAGGTGGTAGTCATTGCTCCTGCCGAGAGGCTGCCATGGACAGCTCCGGAAGCTCCTGCTTCGGACTGCATTTCAATTACATCAAGAGTCTGCCCATAAATGTTTTTCCGTCCCTGAGCAGCCCAAGCATCAGCAAGCTCTCCCATGAGCGATGAGGGCGTGATGGGGTAAATTGCAGCGACTTCACTAAAAGCATAACCCACATGAGTAGCAGCTGTATTTCCCTCAATAGCTTCATAAATCTTTTTCATTAAGAATCTCCTATTATTGCTATTTGTTATTTATTTCCGTTCTGCCTTCCAAGGATTTTTTAATAGTTACCTGGTCGGCAAAATCAAGATCTGAACCGACCGGTAATCCCATGGCTAAACGGGTCATTTTAATATCATATTTTTTTAAAAGCTTAGCAAGATAAAGAGCCGTAGCCTCTCCTTCGGTTGTAGGATTGGTAGCAATGATTATTTCTTTAAAATCACCTTCTGTTACCATTTTTTCCAATTTATCTGTTTTTAACTCATCAGGTCCCATTCCTTTTAAGGGTGAAAGCCTTCCTAAAAGAACATAGTACCGTCCTCTAAAAATCCCAGTTTTTTCAATTGCAGAAATATTATATGGTTCTTCCACAATACATAGGGCTCCCTCATCCTGCACTTCTTTTGTACAGTGAAAACAGGGATCAACATGGGTCAGGCTGTTGCAGGCTGAGCAGTAAAATATATTTTGCCTAACGTCTTTAATAGCATTTATCAACCTGTCAGCTTCTTCCTGTGAGATATTGATCATATAATAAGCAATCCTCTGAGCAGCCTTGGCTCCTATGCTGGGGATCTTTTTGATTTCATCGATAAGACGATTTAAAGGATGCTCTTTTTCCAGCATCAGGAAAGTCCCGGAATCTTCAGCCCTGCCCCTAATGAACCTAACTTACTTGACATTTCTTCTTCAACTTTTGCAGCTGCATCATTAAAAGCAGCACTTATCAAATCCTGCAGCATCGTGATATCTTCTTTATCCACCACTTCAGGATTTATATTAAGATCCATCAGATTTCTATTGCCATCAAGAATCACTGTTACCATACCGCCTCCGCTGGAGCCCTCTATCTTCATTTCTGCTAATTCCTGCTGCATCTTTTCCTGCATTTTTTTAGCCTGTTTAAGCATATTTTGAATATTTCCCATTCCCTTCATAAAAAATCTCCTCACATATTATATTTTCTTTTCTTCCACAGATATGATTTGAGCTTTAAAGGTATCCATAAAGTCTTGAACTTTAGGGTCTTTTAAGGCTTTATCAGTATTCGATTCTTTTTTTATACTTTTGTTTGAAGGATTGCCGGAATTTTTCGGCTTTATCTGCTTTGTTTCCGATATTTTTGGTCTTTCAACCTGCTTTTCACGTACCTGGGGAAAAGCTTGGCTTGAAGAGCGGGTGCTAAAACCTTCATTTTTTTCTTTTAACTGTTCAATGATTTTTTTTAAGGGAACTATCTGCTTAAAATGGCATAACTTTATCAGAGACGACTCAAGATAAATACGGGGATGAGAAGTGTACTTTAATCCCTGTTCCCACTCCTGTAAGACATCAAGATAGCGCAGGATCTCCTCTTTAGAGGCTTTACCCGCTTCAGTTTTAAGTTTTTCTAGAACCTTGTCCCCAAAAGGCAATATATCCCTGGTGTCTTTTACTGAGCTAACAAGCAGCAGGTTGCGGAAATGCTGGATAAGCTGTTCATGAAAATATCTCAGATCATAACCGCTGTCTATAACTTTTTCGACCAATTCAAAGATCCTATCCGGCTTTTCTTCAAGCACTGCACTGGAGAACTGGAAAAGAAGCTCCTGATTGACAGTAGCGAGTATTTCTTTAAGGTCATCTTCTTTTATATCGTTCCCGGAAAAAGCCACTGCCTGGTCAAGCAGGCTTTGGGCATCTCTTAAACTACCGTCAGCAGCTTCCACTAAAAGATTTAATCCTGCAGATGAAATGGAAATATTTTCCTCTTTCGCAATGTATTTAAGATGTTCAGAAATATCCTTATGTATAATTCTTTTAAAATTAAAACACTGGCATCTGGATACAATCGTGGCGGGAACCTTGTGGAACTCTGTTGTGGCAAAGATAAAGACCGTATTCTCTGGAGGCTCCTCCAGGGTTTTTAACAAAGCATTAAAAGCTGACTTTCCCAGCATATGGACTTCATCGATGATTATGACCTTATATCTGCTGTGAACCGGTTTATACTGCAGCCCTTCCTGTAAGGCTCTGACATCGTCAACAAGGGCATGCGAAGCCCCGTCGATCTCGATCACATCCAGGGAACGGTCTTCATCTATCTCCAGACAGAAATCACACTGGTTGCAGGGGACCGGGGTGGGCCCTTCCTTGCAGTTTAAAGCTATTGCCAGGATACGGGCGGCTGTGGTCTTTCCCACACCCCTCATTCCCGAAAAAATATATGCCTGGGCTACCCGCTCATTTTTTATAGCATTATGAAGTGTTTGCACTACAGCTTTCTGGCCGATCATCTCTTCAAAGGTTTTAGGCCTGTACTTTCGCGCGTAAACTAAATATCCCATTTTTTAATCCGCTGGAACCGGATGAGGCAAAAGAAACTCCGGTTTTTGTAAATGTTATTTTAACATAATCTCTTATTAAATTAAAGCTTAGGAGGAAGGTAAATCTGCTTTTTTACTTCCGTTTTAACTTTCTTTTTTTTTACTTTTATTTTTTCCTTTTCATGACGTTGTTTCAAACTGGATTTTTCCTTTTTATGCTGCTCTTTTAACTTTTCTGACTTTTCTTTGTACTTCTTTTCTACTTTATTCTTTTCAGCTGTAGTACGGGCGGAACGCTTTTCAGCCTCATTTTTTTTCTCAATCTCTAGTATCTCCATTTTCTGGCTTTTTTCCATTACCTCCAGTTCCCGTTCCTGGACCTGCTTTTTCTTGACTTCCCATACAGCCTCGCTAACACCGGATTTTCTGATTTTTTCCCTTGAGGCTTTTTCTTTAACCTCATTTCTATCCATTACAGTTTTTGGACCTGCCGCTTCGTTTTTGCTGATAACCGGTTTAAAAACCGCTATCCTTCCTCTATCTATTTTTGCCTTACCAGCATTTGTAGAATTTGTGAGCTGATGTTTTGTTACTCTCTGACGGCTTATACCGTTTACATGGTTTATATCAATACCATTGTTGATTATGAGTCTATCGAGCATTACTATATTCGTTTTTTGAACAGTATAGTTAATAATAGTTATATTCCTCTCCCAAGGAAGTACATACCTATTCAAATGAGTATTATAAAAATACCTGCCATCAACAAAAATCCAGAAAGAATCCGGCAGTCTGTTCGGCAAAGATCTTATCCCGGTACCTGATACAAATATCACCCCGGGAGGTATGGGTGCCCAGCCTAAATAAGTACTGCCTCTTCGCCACGTTACCCAAGCCGGCCCCCAGCGTGTACCCGGCTTCCAGTACCAGCCGGTGTAGTCATCCCAACCCCAGCGGCCATAATGAAAAGGAGCCCAGCCCCACTGAAAATCAGATATCCAGGTCCAGCCGAAATCTGTCCACATCCAGCGGCCGTGGGAATAGGGACGCCAGCCATATCCTGTACTATTCGGGATCCAGACATAGCCATGTTTTAAGTGTCTTGTCCAATAACCGTAAGGAGAAAGGTAATCATAAAAATAGGAACTATCCATAGTCCCCTCATAACTCTCCCCTGCATACTCATCTTCATAGTAATTTTCCTCATATGGTGACGGTTCATCATAAGGCTGCGGGACATAAACAATGCATCCAGCAATAAATACCACTGCGAATAATGCTATAAAGATCGATTTTTTCATGGTCTTCTCCCCTTAATCTATCTCTTTAAAAACTTTTTTTATTTTTTTAAAGGCCCAATCTAGATCTTTTTTCCTGATTATCAATGGAGGCGCAAAACGTATGACATACTCGTGGGTTTCCTTACAGAGCAATCCTTCTTTTTGCAGGGTTTCACAAAAGCGTCTTGCTCCTCCTGAATCAGACATCAATTCTATGCCGATAAGAAGACCTTTTCCTCTGACAGATTTTATATGCGGACTCTTGATAGTCCTGAGTTTATCCAAAAAATATTCTCCCTTTTCAGCAGAATTTTCCACCATTTTCTCATCCTGCATCACCTGGAGCGCTTCCCGCGCTACTGCAGAGGCCAACGGATTTGCGCCAAAAGTAGAACCGTGAGTGCCGGGAGTAAAAAGCTCTAATATCTCCCGCTGGCTCAGGACAGCAGAAATAGCATAACACCCGCCTCCTAAAGACTTGCCGATAATCAATATATCCGGTTTTACTCCTTCATGATCACATGCAAAAAGACTGCCTGTCCTTCCTAGCCCAGTCTGGATTTCATCGGCCATAAACAATACATTATTCTCTTTGCAGATCTGCTGGGCTTTCCTTAAATAACCTTCTGTAGGAATAATAATCCCAACCTCTGCTTGAATCGGCTCTACAAGAAAAGCTGCTGTATTGGGATTTATCGCCTCCTCCAGAGCTCCTAATTCATCATAAGGAACTTCCACGAATCCTGGAGTAAAAGGCCCAAAATCCTTGCGGTAAAGCACATCAGAAGAAAAACCTATGATAGTCACGGTACGGCCGTGAAAATTATTGGCACAAATAACTATCTCCGCTTCATTCTCGGGAATTCCTTTTTTCTGATATCCCCACATACGGGCAGCTTTTATAGCAGTCTCCACTGCTTCTGCTCCGGAGTTCATGGCAAGGATCATTTCATACCCAGTCAGGTCGCAAAGTTCCTTTGTCAGAAGCGGCCACTGGTCATTACGAAAGGCCCGGGATGTTAATGTCAATTTTTTTGCCTGGTCAGTTAAGACCTTTACAATTTTTGGATGGCAGTGTCCATGATTTACTGCAGAATATGCGCTCAAAAAATCCAGATATTTATTTCCCTCAACATCCCACACCCAGATCCCTTTTCCCTTTGTTATCACAACATCCAACGGGTTATAGTTATGCGCGCCATATAAATCTTCAACATCAATAAGATACTTGCTGTCCATTATTTTCTCCTATCTCAATTATGAAGTTTTATTTTACTGATTTCTATCGATTTTGTCACCTATTAATCTTTATTTACCTGACCCCCTTTATGGTTGTATGAACATTTTTTTTGTGCTATAAGCTATCATTAAGATAATGAAGGAGAAACTTTATGCAAGATTTCTACATTAATCTTTCCCAATGGGTTTCCAATACAGCAGATAATATCTGGCAGATTATGGTCCCTATCCTTTTTCTTGTGGGCGCCTGGATGACTTATAAAACAGGATTTATTCAATTCAAACGCTTGGGGGCTGGCCTGAAACTTATATTCGGCGGTTTCATGGGAAAATCTTCTGGTAAAAAACGGGATGGTGATGTTTCTCCTTTCGCCGCTCTGTCAACAGCCCTGGCAGCAACCGTTGGTAATGGAAATATCGGCGGGGTTGCCACTGCTCTATTTACCGGAGGCCCGGGAGCAATATTTTGGATGTGGATATGCGGATTTGTCGGAATGGCCACCAAATACTCAGAAGCACTTTTAGGTGTCAAATACAGAGAAAAATATGCAGACGGTACTATTGCCGGCGGACCGATGTATTACATAAAAAACGGCCTTAAAAACTCGAAACTAGCTCGGATCTTAGCCGCAGCTTTTGCTGTATGCGGGGCATTTGCCGCTCTTTTCGGTACTGGTAACATGATGCAGTCCAACCAGATGGCCCTGGCATTTAACAGTGAATTCGGAATCCCCAAAGTACTGACAGGGAGTATCATAGCATTCCTTGTCGCCCTGGTCATAATCGGCGGGATCAAGCGAATCGGCTCTGTTGCCGAGAAACTTGTCCCCACCATGATCATCATATATTTTACGCTTGGGATGGTAGTAATAATTATGCATATCTCCCAGGTCCCGGGAGTCT
>JAUWTR010000147.1 GCA_030614645.1 Candidatus Aminicenantota bacterium | reverse complement strand
GGGTGATATTGCTAATGCACTTATGGCCTTTCACAATCTGATCGCTTTGGCGCTTTTAAGCAGAACTGTAGCAACAACCACAAGGGAATTTTTTAAAAAATATCCTAATATCGAAGATTTCGACAAATAATCAAGCAGAAAATACATGGAGTTCCCCCCTTTTTCCCTAGCTTCAGAGCCTTAAGCAAGAATCAGGTCAGTTGCTACGAAAACACGCGAATTTTCCCCAGCATGGAAAATCCGCTCGGATAATGCATTCTGCATACTGATTATTATTATCTGGGAATGGCGGAGAGGGTGGGATTCGAACCCACGGTACGGATAATCCGCACACACGCTTTCCAAGCGTGCTCCTTAAGCCACTCGGACACCTCTCCCGATTTTCAAAAAAGTTGGGATGCCTACATTACCAGAATTTGCTTTAACTGTAAAGTCTGAGAGAAACAGTATTTCCCCCAATTTTTCTAAGCTTCTGAGCATTAAGCAAGAATCAGGTCAATTGATACGAAAACACGCGGATTTTCCTGATAATTATATTAGGGAGCTCGATTTTTTCTTGTCTTTACCGGCGTAGTTTTGTACTCTTAATGATTTGAGAAAATGAAACAAAGCCGGAAAAAATCCATATTCAAAAACATTATAAGAGTACTGGCGTTTCTGTCTCTGGCCGCTGCCTATGTTATCGGCTACATCAATACCGACCACGAGATCCTCCGTATTCTGGAGGAAAGAATCTCAGCCGGGCAGGAACTTACAAAAATCAGTGACAATCCTCTTATATATGAAACACAGGCCTTAGGAGAGGATTCTTTTTCCGGATATTATGTGATCACAAAAACAAAAGGATGGGGCGGCCCCCTATTGATAGCAACAGCCATAAACAGGCAAAGAGCTGTACATGAGGTTCTTGTATTACGCCATAAAGAAACCCCTTCCTTCTTTAATAAACTCCAGAGAAAGGAATTTTTTAACCAATTTAAAGAAAAAAATATAGCCTCCCCCTTTCTTCCAAAAGAAGACATCGATACAATAACACAGGCAACAGTCTCCTCAGAAGCATTTATAAAAGCTATTCGCATAGGCTCACATTCTGCAGCAAAAAAAATATTTAATCTCTATGTCCTGGAGAAAAAAACGAAATGGAACTTCGGTTTGAATGAAATATTACTTCTAGGCCTGTTTCTAGTTCTGTTGACCGGATTATTATTAAAAAATAAATTACTGCGATATTTCGCTATGACGGCAGCATTTGTTTTTCTTGGATTTCATCTAAATTCTTCCCTCTCAATCGCCCATTTTGGTTCTCTTCTACTTGGGTATTTTCCTCAAGTTAAAATCCATGCCTTCTGGTGGATCTTAGTTGTAGGTACTCTTATGACAGCTTTCCTGCTTAAAAGAAACCTTTATTGTTATGGATTGTGTCCTTTTGGAAACCTTCAGGAGCTAAACTCCCGTATCAGTGGTATCAACATCCATTTAAACTCCAGGATATTAAAAATTACAAAATATATGAGCCGTTTCCTCACCTGGCTGGCTCTTATTTTGATTTTTTTAACCACAAAACCTTATATGGGGGCATACGAACCCTTTCCTGTTCTTTTCGGGCTTGAAGGAATTGAAATTCAGTGGTTTATCCTTCCAGTTATTATTCTTGGCTCTTTTGTGTTTACAAGGTTTTTCTGCCGCTTTTTCTGCCCAGTAGGAGTAGTCCTGAATTTTACCATCAAAGCTAGGCGTAAATTGGATAAATATGTCGGGAATATAGTTAAATGACTAAATGGAAATACTTTTTAAAAAATATGGTCGGGCTTGTATTAATAGCAGGAACATTTGTCCTTATATTGATTTATTTTTATAAAATCCTATAATACCGGTTCCGAAAAATTACTATCATTAAAAAATAATATGTTGAATACTTATAAAGAACTATCCTATAAAAAAATCTTTCTCTTCTGGATTCCTCTAGCTTCTACCTGGCTTATGATGGCTGCCGAAGGCCCTTTTCTGGCAGCTATTATCGCACGCCTGGCAGACCCCAAATAGAACTTAGCAGCATATGGAGTAGCATTTTCTTTTGCCGTTCTGATTGAAGCACCCATAATAATGATAATGAGTGCATCTACTGCCCTGGCGAAAAACAGGGATTCTTTTATCAAGTTGAGAAACTTCACATATGCCCTGAATGCGATAATAACATTTATTATGGTTCTTTTTTTGCTCCCCCCGGTTTTTAATTTTATAACCATGGGTTTGATCGGGCTGCCGGAAAATATCACACGGCTCACCCATACGGCCTGTATAATCCTGCTTCCCTGGCCGAGTGCAATCGGATACCGCCGCTTCTATCAGGGAATTCTCATCCGCAGCAATCTGACCCGCAGAGTAGCTTTAGGCACAGTAGTAAGACTATCGACTATGGCGACTGTTGCGATTTCCTGCTATATATTTTTTAGTTTTCCAGGATCTGTAGTCGGCAGCCTGGCTCTTTCTATAGGTGTTACAGCTGAAGCAGTTGCAAGTAAATTTATGTCTCAAAAATCAGTAGATAATTTAAAAAAAGACCAAAGCACTCTTATGCAAGAAAAACCTATCTCCTACAGATATATCAGCCGTTTCTATTTCCCATTAGCACTTACATCCATATTAAGCTTAGGAGTGTACCCGCTGGTGACTTTCTTTTTAGGGCACAGTCGCATGTCCATAGAATCTTTAGCAGTTTTGCCAGTGATCAACTCTCTAGTGTTTATTTTCCGCAGCATGGGTTTGTCATTTCAGGAAGTAGGAATTGCTCTTTTAGGTGAAAACAATGAGGGCTATAAAAAGCTCCGCAATTTTGCTGCTATTTTAGGCTCATCAGTTACCCTTGGATTAGCACTGCTTGCGTTTACCCCTCTTTCTTTTCTCTGGTTCCAAAAAATATCAGGTCTTTCTTTACAGCTAAGTCGTTTTGCCATTACCCCTACAAAAATATTGACTCTTATCCCGGGTCTTAGTGTTTTAATTGCGTTTCAACGAGGAATACTGGTGACCAACAAGCGGACAACTCCACTCACAATTGCTACTGCTATTGAAGTTATAACTATTATCTGCCTGCTTTATTTTACGATCAATATTCTGGGATTGGTAGGGGCAGTAAGCGCTTCAATTGCTTTGATCTCAGGCCGGATTCTGGCCAATATATATCAATTGAGACCCTGCCATAAAGCACTTACCCGGTAAACTGTCCTACAATCCAGAATATCACAATGCTCGCTAGAGTCCCGGCATAAAGCCATCTGGGATTCCTGGAGCTTAAAGATTCACTCTTCAATCCAACCATAAATCCAAGGGGAACCACTACAGCTGCAAATAAAGCAGCAATACTTCCGGAGACAAAAATATGATTTAAGACTTTGGGCAGCCCAACTGCTATCCAGTATTTATACTGAACAATATAAGTGATAGTGAGGGCAAATAAGGCGTAACCGCTGTAAGCACTGATTGAACCTGTTAGGATGCTGCGCCAGGAAATTTTTCTTTCTTTTTTCATTAAAAAAGATGCAAAAATATCAAAAGCTGCACCGAGCATAAATATCCCTAAAAGATGGCAGATAAAAGGCCCGGCATTTATCAATTTAAACAGCATTGCTATGGTACCGATCATAACAGATGAACCCGGTTTGTTGATAATTCCCCGGGCAACAGCCAGAATAAAAAATGCAAAGACGGCAAGTATTATAGATGAATGGGAGATATTATTCCCATATAGAATTCCTCCTCCAGCAACTTCACTGATTCCCCAAAGAGAGCCAAAAAATAATACCCACATCCAGCCTTTAGTTCCTTTCATCTAATCACTCCTTATTTCCATATATGATTTGTTTTTTTAAATATACCAAAAATAAAACAAAAAAAAAAGGATTAAATTTAACCTGAATTATTCATATACATAGTCCCCTATTCTCCGCATCCAGTCCATTTCCTCCTCTGTCATAGTGCCTTTTGCAACTTCAACCAGATTCTCTTCCATCTGACTGGCCTTGGAAGGAGCAGTGATAACTACATCGACAAATGGATTAGTGAGTGCAAATCGATAACAATCTCCCGCTTTAGGCCGCTTTTCCTTTGCTGGAATTTTTCTGGATTTTCCCAGCGACATTCTTCGTGTAGCTTGAAAGGCCACAATGGCAGGCCGTTCTTTGGGAAGATGGGGAAACAAATCCCTCTCAGCTCCCCTGTTAGCCGCATTATAACGTATCTGAAAAAGATGGTAGCGTAAGTCTTTGGCAAATTCAGGGAAAACAGAGCGATTGTGACCTGATATCCCCAGATAACGGAATACACCCTGCTTATGCATTTTTTCAACCGTATCCAATACTTTAGGCTTGGGAGACTTATTGTACCAGCCGAGCAGTAGTATATCAGCGTAATCCAAACCCAGCTTTTTAAGCCCCTGCCTAAGGCTTTTTTCTACTCCTGATGAAGTGCGGCGGAAGTCTTGGATCACAACAATAAGTTCATCTCGTTTACCTCTTGCTACAATGTTCCGGATGGCTGCAGCCATTTTAGAATTCCGCAATGCACCCCAATAAAAATAATTACACCCGGCATCAAATGCCTGCTCCAGTGAAGCTGTGGGAGTCCCATAAGATGCACCAAGCCCCAGGCGTCCGGCGAAAAGTTCTGTCTTACCAAGTCTTACTTTGTCTTCCAGCCAATTTGACATTTTATATCTCCCTTCTCCTTCCTACTGTCTTCTGCAAAGTTGATTTGTTGGCGGAGAGGGTGGGATTCGAACCCACGATACTGTATTCACAGTATAGCGATTTTCGAGACCGCCGCCTTCAACCACTCGGCCACCTCTCCTTTTCTAATTTGCAATACAATCTCAACGTTTATCTATAAAGAAATCTTTCAAGATTTTACCGCACTCTGCTTCCAAAATTCCACCCTTTATTTTAAGGCGGTGATTGGTCTTTTCAAAAGGAAACCGCATTATTGATTCTACTGCTCCATCTTTAGGATCATATGCTCCGAATATTAGGCGTTTAATCCTGGCCTGAATAAGGGCTCCCAGACACATTGCACAGGGCTCCAGAGTCACATATAGGTCACAATCTGGAAGACGGTGATTATTAAAAGTATGGCAGGCTTCTCTTATAGTAATGATTTCAGCATGAGCTGTCGGATCGCTTTTTAGGAGAGTCTGGTTATAAGCTCTGTGGACTATTTTATTTTCTTTAACCAGGACTGCACCTACTGGAACTTCATCATCTCCCAGGGCTTTTTCCGCCTCACAAAGTGCTTGTTGCATGAAATACTCATCACTAATAACCATTCTCTTTATATTAATGTACAGGAGTTGGCCAATTTTTTCTATGCTTTTCTGCTTCAGGAAAGAATCAGGGCAAGAGTTGGCATGGACAATGGTAAGTCCCTGCGAAAGACAGGGATTTCCCCCAGCGGGGAAATCCCTTCCTGTCCTCACAACGCTCTCCTCG